>JBKHFN010000152.1:0-4310 GCA_046540195.1 Salinarchaeum sp. | reverse complement strand
CGTCCATCGGGCCCGCCGCACCGGGGCGTCTGTCGACTCCGGGCGGTACCGCCGGAAGGCATTACAGGTGGTTGGCGCTGCTGGTGTCGGTGGTCTCGGCAGTATTGGTGCGCTCTATGCCGGGGTCGGCCCGGCCGTCGCCGCAGTGCTCCCCGACCGGATCATTCTCCCGTATCTCGCCGACCGGGCACTCCGATTTCCAGCGCTTCATACCTCAGACCCGGCCGCCTGGATCGGTCTAGGGATTCGTGTCGGGCTCATCTCCGGCGTTGTGGCCCTCGCGGTTGCCCTCCTCAGCGTGCTCCGCGAACCGGTCGTCCCCCGATTCGGCGATCGCTCAAGCGTCGATCTCGCCGATCTTGATGCGGCCGGCGTGCGCTCAGCGCCGGCCTCAGCGTTTGCCGAACTCTCCGAGTCAGAGGCGGTGACGCTCGCGCGCGAGTCGATGGACGATGACCCCGAGAAAGCCCAAGCAATCCTTGATCGCTGGGAGGCGGTCGATGCGGCTGATGACGACTCGGCCGATACCACCGCTGATCCCGGAGAAACCGTCTCCGATACGGCTATGGGAATGGCCTCCGCGTTCGCCGATGAGGAGACCGATGAGGACGACATCGGCGGTTACCTCTATGACATCCGATTCATTCTTGATAGCCTTCGCTCACGGCTCTTTGTTCTGTTCGCGGTCTTCATGGGTGTCCTCGGCGCCAGCTTTGGGTATCTCTACTGGCGAGGCATTGAGGATATCATGGCCCAGTTCACCAGGCAAGTACCAAACGAACAGTTCCGTCTAGGAGCTGGGGCGAGCGGCCCGACCGATATCGTCGTCGCCTTGCATCCTGTCGAGGTGCTGATCTTCATCGTCAAGTTCAGCGGCCTCCTGGCCATCCTCGCGACGCTTCCGTTGGTGCTTTATTATGCCTGGCCAGCGGTCAAGGAACGCGATCTCGCCCCTGGTAGCGGCGACCGTCGGGGCTTTCTCCTGTGGGGTGGTCTGCTGGGGGCAACAATCGTTGGTGGATCGATTCTTGGGTTCTTCGTTATTGCGCCAACGATTATCTCGTATCTCGTCTCTGACGCACTCTCGGCGGGAATGGTCGTCTCCTACCGAATCCGCAATCTCCTGTGGGTGATTTTCTTTTTGACCGTCGGTGTTGGGCTGTTCTTAGCGATCACGCTGACGGTCGTCCTCTTTCACGCCACTGGGCTGATCCCCTTCGAATCGATGTACCGCCGGTGGCGCCCGGCCGTGTTTGGCATTGTCGTTGCTGCCGCGTTGTTTACGCCTGGTGGTGTGATGACGATGTTCGTCCTCGCGATCCCTGGTTCGATCGCCTTCCTCCTCGGACTGGCGATTCTGTGGATGCTCACGCTCCCGCGACGACTCTGGAATTCCCGGGGTGCACAGACCCCTTAGTCGATCCGTTCGGC
Source organism: Salinarchaeum sp. (assembly GCA_046540195.1). GTDB lineage: Archaea > Halobacteriota > Halobacteria > Halobacteriales > Salinarchaeaceae > CAZFMU01. Next base: position 2,879 of record JBKHFN010000152.1, on the reverse strand, counting down.
AAAGCCGTATCGCGGCTTGCACTCCTCAACCCGCACTGTGACGGTCTCACCGGCCTCGGTGTCAGGCACAAACAGTGTGTAGCCGTCTACGTCGGCGACGCCGTCGCCCTCCGACCCCACGTCAGTGATCTTGACGGTCATCTTCTCGCCGGGCCGAATAGGGGCGGTCAGAAAGCCCTTACAGACGAGATAGAGCTCTGAGGAGGCCTCGCGCGAAGCCTCGGGGACGACCCGTCGGACGTACTCGAAGTCTGCCGCCAGGTCGGATTCAAGCGCTTCGAGATCTCGACCCTGGAAGACCTTCACCGCAAAGTCACCACCGGTGGCAAGTACTGCCCGAGCAACATCGGCCGCCTGTCGGGCGAGGTGCACCGACCGGGCGTGATCAAGATCGTACTCGCCGGTCATGTTGGGGGCCAGATCCGAGAGCACGACGTCAACAGGTCCGCCCGGCCCGTCGTCGGTCCCGCCGAGCGCCGTTGCCCGCTCCCGGATCGCCCCGTGGGTCTCGGCCTCTGTGATGTCTCCGCGCAGGGTCTCGACGCGTGCTGGGACATCCTCGATCGGGTCGATCCGCTGACGGTCGACGCCGATCACGACACCATCGTCCCCGACCGCTTCGGCAGCGACCTGGAGCCATCCTCCCGGCGCGGCCCCGAGGTCGACGACGATGTTCCCCGGTCCGAACAGCCCGGTCGTCTCATCGAGTTGCTTGAGTTTGTAAGCCGAGCGCGCCCGGTAGCCCTCCTGCTTAGCGCGGTTGTAATACTCATCCCGGTCTGTCATGCGTCCCTCACCACGGTCCTTGACCTGTTCCGCGCAGACCCTCCCGACGAATTCACGTTCATGCACAAAGAGACGCCGTCGAGGTGCAAAGGGACATCGGACCGGAACGCCGCACCAGATGGACGTGGTGGACGATCCCCCCGCTTCACTCGCCGGGATCGCCGTGTTTATTATATAGTGGTATTACCAAGTAATTATGACAGCAACACAACTTGAGCGTGCGCGTTCTGGAGTCATCACCCCAGCGATGGAGGCGGTGGCCGAACGCGAGGGCGTCGCACCCGATACCGTCCGCGAGGCTGTCGCCGCTGGCGAGGCCGTTATCCCGGCGAACCACCACCACGACGCCTTGGAGCCGATGGTCATCGGTGCGGACTTCGCGACAAAGGTCAACGCCAACATCGGCACGAGTGACGCGGCCGGCGATGACACGACCGAACTGCGCAAACTTGAGACGGCGCTGCGGTACGGCGCCGACACCGTGATGGACCTCTCGACGGCCGGCGACCTTGATCGCGTCCGCGAGCGACTCATTGAGCACAGTCCCGTGCCGTTAGGAACTGTGCCGATCTACGCCGCGGTGGCGACGGTTGACGATGCCGCCGCCCTCACCCCTGAGGGACTTCTCACCGAGATCGAACGGCAGGCCAAGCAAGGTGTTGACTACATGACGCTTCATGCGGGTATCCTTCGTGAGCACCTTCCGCTGACGGAGGAACGCACCACTGGGATCGTCTCCCGTGGCGGATCGATCCTGGCAAGCTGGATGACCGAACACGACGCGCAAAATCCGCTGTACACCCACTTCGAGGAGATCTGTTCGATCCTCGCCGAACACGATGTCACCGTCAGCCTTGGCGACGGTCTCCGACCAGGTTCGCTCGCTGACGCCAGCGACGACGCCCAGTTTGCCGAACTTGAGACTCTCGGTGAACTCACCGCTGTCGCTCAGGACCACGGTGTCCAGGTGATGATCGAGGGGCCCGGTCACATCCCATTCGACGAGATCGAGATGAACGTCCGCCGCGAACAGGAGCTCTGCAACGGCGCCCCCTTCTACGTCCTTGGACCGGTGGTCACCGATGTCGCTCCCGGCTACGACCATATCACCAGTGCCATCGGTGCTACCGAGGCCGCCCGCGCTGGCGCCGCAATGCTCTGTTATGTCACTCCCGCCGAGCACCTCGGTCTCCCTGACCGCGAGGACGTCCGTGACGGCCTCGTCGCCGCGAAAATCGCCGCCCACGCCGCTGATGTTGCTACCGGTGACGCCCAAGCGTGGGACGATGCGCTCTCGGAAGCCCGAGCGGCCTTCGACTGGTCCCGGCAGTTCGACCTCGCGCTTGATCCTGACAAGCCACGGGAGTACCGCGCGGACACTCTCCCGGATGCGAGCGATCAGGCCCGTTACTGTTCGATGTGCGGCGTCGAGTTCTGCTCGATGCGTATCGACCAGGACCGTCGCGGTGTTGTTCCAAGCGTTGACGACGATGCCATTGATGAGTCTGTTGCCGACGCCAACCGGCCGCCAGTCGCAACGGCGGTGCGTGACGCAGCGTGTAAACTACCCCACCCTACTCCCTCGGCGCATACGCGCCTCGGTCCTTGAGGGTGGGGCTTTGATGTGGACTCCCGGCGATCAACTGTCGGCGGTTGGCCGATAGCCGTCGCCGTTCAACGTCCCACCAGTTATACGCACGTCTACTGGTGCGTCTGCGCTCCCCGACATGGGCGAGGAACGCAGGCTGTGCTGTCGCTTCCGCATATACCGCAGTCCGATGTTTTTCGCGCCGTTGTAGTCCGCGTTGATTTCGTACCCACACTTCAGACATCGGAACTGCTCGCCGTCGCGGTTGTCTTCGTGGGTAAACCCACAGTCGGTGTGCGAACACCGCTGGCTCGTATGGTCTGGTTCGACTTGTTCAACTGTAACACCACGTTCTGGAGCTTTGTACTCGACGTACTCGACAAGACGACGGAATGCCCAGACATGATGCCAGTCAGCGTGGGGCAGTCGCTCTCGAATGTCGGTCAAGTCCTCAAATACAATCACGTCACAGTCGTTGGCAACCGCTTCGGCAACGATCTCAGTG
>JBKHFN010000151.1:0-4324 GCA_046540195.1 Salinarchaeum sp. | reverse complement strand
TGGTGGTGATGCCCAGCAGTCGACCGCCGAGCACCTGGTAGAACGCGACCCATGCCAGTCCGGAGATGCTGACGACCGCCATCAGCACCATCGGTCCACCGGTCGAGATCAGCTGTTTGGACTCGTCCCAGTGGGCCAGCCAGACGGTCCCGGTGAGTAGGGCCATCCCAGCCAGCAGCTGGTTGGCACCACCAAAGAGCGTCCAGTGGTCGGCCCACCGGCCGCTTCCGAGCAGGAAGAAGGCCACGACGACGATGATGCTCGTGTTGACATACCGGTTTGCACCATACTGCTGGAGGGTTGTTTCGGGCGTGCCGATGACCTCCTCCATCATGTACCGCCCCAGTCGACAGGCGGTATCCATGCTCGTCAGCAGGAATGCCGACAGCACGAGTGCCATGAACACCTCGGCGACACCGAAGGGAATGCCGAGCGTCGTGAGAATCGCCCCGCCGCCCTCGGCGAAGTTCGGCAGTGCAAGGCCGATACCGCCGGTATCCGCTGGGATCGCGATCACGGCGACCGTTGAGATGGCGACCGCGGCGAGCAGCCCTTCGCCGAGCATTCCGCCGTAGCCGATCAATCGGGCGTCGGTCTCGCGGTTGAGTTGCTTTGCAGTTGTCCCCGAGGAGACCAGCGAGTGGAATCCGCTGATCGTGCCACAAGCGATTGTGACGAACAACAGCGGGAACAGCGGCATCAACGGCAAGTCTTCGGCGAAGGGACTCCCGCCCCCGAAGAAGCCATACCAGGCGTCGAGTTGGATCGAGAGGCTCTCGACACCGGCCTCCTGGGCGCCTGGGCCTACGCCGGTCACGAACGTGCCGACAACAACCGCCAGCAGTGCTCCACCGACACCCGCGTACAGCAGAAACGACGAGAGGTAATCCCGCGGCTGAAGCAACATCCAGACCGGGAGGACGCTCGCGATCCCACCGTAGACGAGGATGACCATCACCCAGGCGCCGATGTTCTGGCTCTCGAGGAGACTAGGCACGAATCCGGGCAGCGAACTGAAGAGGGTAATAACGCCCTCTTGGGAGCCCACCATTGCAATCGGATACTGGATCCCCACCCACACGGACCCGAACACACCAGCGACAAAGACGATCGTGCCAATGCTGAAGGGCAGTCCGAATTGGTAGAGATAGATCCCGAAGATGAATGCAAGGCCAATGTAAACAATCCCGGCAGTTGCCGCCGGTGGGTAGGCGTTGAACACGACGGCAATGACGAGTGCGAAGACCGCGACGACGAGGATGATCAATAGGAACGCGAACCACAACAGCATGTTCTTGCCCCGCGTGCCCACATACTGACCAATGATGTACCCGATTGAGCGGCCCTCGTGTCGGATACTGCTCGTCAGCGCGGTAAAGTCGTGGACGGCTCCCAACAGCGGGTTGCCGATTGCGACCCAGAGAAACGCGGGGACCCAGCCCCACACGAACGTGGCGGTGATCGGGCCGACGATTGGTGCGCCCCCAGCGATCGAGGAGTAATGGTGCCCGAGGAGAACGGGTTTCTTTGCCGGTACGTACTCTTGTCCGTCTTCGTATCTGTGCGCCGGTGTCTCGCTTCCCTCGTCCAGTTCGTAAAACTGTGAGAGGTACCGTCCGTAGCCTAGGTAGGCCACGGTGAAGATCGCGAGTACCAGCGCTACGATCCAGATGACTCCTGCCATTAGTGGATCCAGCCCCACATCAGTAACTGAAGGCTATAAATATAATTGAAGTACGTTGATTAATATTTGTGATCGACACAGATTTTGTTGTCGATCGACCCCTTTGATCGAATACTGTCGACGGCGTCCCCGCTAGATCTCGAAGGGATCCAGTTCGAGCTCGTCGGCAACGTCGGCCAGCAGTGAGCCCTTGACCTCCTCAACGCGTGTTTCAATCTCCGCGACGACCGGCATGTCAAAGCGCTCGTGAATCTCCTTGAGACGCTCCTGTTCGGTCTCGACGCGGTCGCGCAGATACTGTGCCCCGCGTCCAGCCTCCTCCGGATCGGGTGACGGCGTCAGTCGATTAACTACGAGCCCACGGATTGGTAGATCGGCCCGTTTGAGGGTCTCGACCGTCTGTTTGGTCTCACGAATCGACAGTTCGTCGGGGTTCAACACGAGGGTAAATGCCGCTGAGGAGCGGAGGGTCTCGCCAGCGAAGGCGAAAGTCTCCTTACGCTCTTGCAGACGGGCGATGATCGGATCGCCCTCACGAACTCGGCGGGGCTCCTGCTCGCCGATCGCCGCCCGCTCGTAGTACTCGATGCTCTTCTCGCGTTTGTCGAGCAGGTTGTCGATCCACTGCTGGAGTTGCTCGGGCAACGAGAGGAGCCGGAGGGTTCCGCCGGTCGGCGAGGTGTCGAAGATGACCCGGTCGTAGTCCTCAGCGTTGCGCATCACCTCAATAAACCGATCGAACAGCGCCGCCTCGTAGGCTCCTGGGCTCCGGTGAGCCATCTCGAGTTGCATGGTGATCTCGTTGACCATCGCCGGACTGAGCTGCTCGCCGAGTTGGCGGCGCAGTTGCTGGCGGTGGCGATCAACCTCCTCGTCCGGATCGATCTCCATGCCATCAAGCCCATCGATCCCATCGATCGACTGGGGGGTATCACTCAGAGGCTGGTCGAATACATCGGCGGTGCTGTGGGCGGGATCCGTCGAGACCAAGAGCGTCTTGAGCCCGGCATTCGCGCTCTTGAGGGCAAACGCCGAGGAAACGGTGGTCTTGCCAACACCGCCTTTGCCGCCGAAAAAGACGAATCGGGTCATCAGAAGTGATACTGGTGGCCCTTACGCTCGATAAGCGACTCGCGATCCCACATCCGGCGCTGCCAGGCCTCATATTCGTCACCGACGTATGGGAGCAGCTCGGCGGTATAATACGAGACCGGGCTCGGAATCCCGAAGGCATCCGGGAAGCACGCGAGCATGAATGCGTCTTCAAGATCCTCGGCCTCCTGTTCGATATTCTCGTAGGCCGGGTGCGAGATCATCCCGTGATAGAGCCCGTGGTACCACTCCCGGAGCCGCTCTATGAATGCGTCGATTCGATTTGCTAACTCCATCCCCAGGCAATATTAATGACGTTCGAACTAAAGCGTACCGACCCTTCCTACAGAAACTGCAGTCCCGTCAGCGCAAAGACCAGTAGCACGCCGATTGCGATGGCGTACAGGAACTTGCGAAACTGCACATACAGCGGCACCTCCCGCCGACGGGTGGGTGAAGCCGCCCAGACAAACCGGTGGTAGGTGACGATAACACACACAACAGCGAGGCCGATCGATGCGGCGACTGCTCGTAGTAGTGCCACATCGAACCCGAGAAGGTATACCGGGCCCCACGCGATTGCCGCCGTTGCCGACAGTAGCGCAATCACGAGAAAGGGAACCGGATCGACGGGCGTTCCCTCGCGGTTGGTGAGTTTCATGCCCAAGTCGCCCCGCTTTTGGGTCACGGGCGCGGCGAGCAAAAGCACTCCGGCCGTTCTGGACCGACACGACCATTTGGCCGGGCCTCTAGGAGACATCTATGGCCGGGCCTTCCGAACCGGAGTCCGAGTTCAAACAGGGGATGGCCGACTCCCCCGAAGGACATCCGCTTGTGGTCTTTTTAATCAATGCCGTGCTCTCGACGGGGTTTGCGACCACCGTGATCTATCTTGCCGCGCTGGTTGGTGTGATTGAGTTCACGCTCCAAGCGGTTGGACTGCTCACGCTCGTTACGATGGCGGCGACATACCTCCTCGTACAGGCGTGAGGCCGTGATTGTCAGTTGTCACGAATACGATTCTTCCGGACCGACCGTCAGAACCGGCACGGAACTCCCCCGCACCACCTTCTCGGCGACACTCCCGATGACAAGACGGTCGGCCCCTGAGCGACCGTGTGTGCCCATCACGATCAGGTCGATGTCGTTTGTCTCCGCGTAGGTGACGATCGCCTCATCCGGTTCGCCATACTTGATGGTCTCAACAACATCAACGTCCGCCTCACGGCCGGCGTTGCTGACGATATCGAGGGCCGCCTCGGCTTCTTCTTCTTGTTGTTCAGTGTACGCACTGTGCTCGCTGCTGGCGGCACTCATCCCAGCAGCGTAGCCACCGAGTGGCACCGGCTCGACGACGTATATCGCATATACGGTAGCGTCGTGGGCGGCCGCGAGGTCGATTCCCGTTGGAATAGCGTGTTCGGCAGGTTCGCTGCCGTCGGTCGGGATCAGGATCCGGTCGAACATACCCGGATGTTCATCGGCGACAAGTATATACTTGCCTCAGGCGTCGTGACCGCGGCGCATTTATATTGCTCACTCCGACTG
>JBKHFN010000150.1:0-4331 GCA_046540195.1 Salinarchaeum sp. | reverse complement strand
ACATAACCTCCGCAACCGTATTGACGTGATCACGAGCCACGCCGAGGCGCTCGCCGACCGGACCGACGGCCCCCACGCCGACCGGATTCTCACCACTGCCGACGCGCTGGCCACCCTCGGTGATCGCGCTCGACAGGTTGATCAACTGTTCTCTCAGGAACTCACCCGTGAGCGAATCGATCTCGCGACACACCTTGCCTCGCTGGTCGACCGGCTCTCCCCACGGGATCCCGAGATGCAGGTGCGGACCGATGTCCCTGCGACAGCAACATTGTATACCGACCCCGACGTCCTAACGGCAACCCTCAAGCGCGTGCTTGAAAATGCCCTCAGTTACGGCGAGACGGGTGTCACGATCTCGGTGCAGGATATCGATGCGGGCTGTACGATCGCGATTGCCGACGACGGACCGGGGATTCCCGAGCTGGAGGTCGCCTCACTCGATGCGGCTGTCGAGACGGATCTTCAACACGGCCGTGGACTCGGCTTGTGGCAGGCCAAGTGGGGGGTTGAGCGGCTTAATGGAACACTCACCTTCGATGTTGATAACGGAACGACGGTTCGAATGAGGCTGCCGGATCTCACACGAGACTAACGACAGCTCGTCTCAAGGGACGACCCCGGCAACCATCTCAGTACTCGTGATCCGGCACGAGCACAACCTTTCCGAATCCCTCGCGATTCTCAAGCATCCGGTGGCCGCTCGCCGCCTCGCTCATTGGGAGTGTCGCACGGACGTGTGGCTCGAACGGACCGTTCCATACCAAATCAAGCACCTCATCAACCTCCCCCGGGGTGGCCATCGTCGAGCCGATGACCGACAACTGGTTCCAGAAGATCCGGTTGAGCCTGGCATCCGGATCAGGTCCGGTCGTTGCCCCACATGTGACCAGTCGGCCGCCCTTGACGAGGGACTTGAGTGACTCTGGATACGTTTCTTTTCCAATGTGATCAACGACCATGTCGACCCCGCGGCCGTCCGTCCGATCGTAGATGGCTGACGCAAACTCCTCATCGGTGTAGTCGATGAGGTGATCAGCCCCACAGTCGGCGGCGTGTTCAAGTTTCTCCTCTGAGGAGGCTGTAGCATACACTTCGGCTCCAGCGTGATCAGCGATCTGAACGGCGGCGTGACCCACCCCGCCGGAGGCCCCGAGTACCAGTACGTTCTCGCCGGCAGTGAGATTCCCTCGTGTCATCAGCATCCGCCATGCCGTCTGGAATACCAGGGAGGCCGATCCAGCCACCTCCCACGGGACATGCTCCGGAACCGGCACGAGATTGTCCGCATTGATGGCGACCTCCTCGGCGTGGACGCCGTCAACGTGCTCGCCAAGAAGGTGGTACTGATCACACAGGGTCGGATCGCCCTTGCGACAAAACTCACAGGAGCCACAGGCGACACCCGCACTGACGGCAGCGTGATCGCCCACCTCAAACCGCGTGACCGCTTCGCCGACCTCAGTGATTACGCCGGCCGCGTCACTTCCAAGCGTGTGGGGAAACGTCAACTCAAGCCCCGGCAGGCCCCGACGCGTCCACACATCAAGATAGTTCAGCGCCCCAGCCTTGACCTCTAAGCGCACCTCGTGCGCATCAATGGTCGGCGATTCACACTCCTTGTACGCTAGCACAGACGGTCCGCCGTGCTCTGAAAGTTGTAGCGCGTGCACGACCCACACACGAGACCGGAGGAACAAAGTTCTGCGGGACGGCGTCTCGGTGGGGCGATAGCGATTGCCGTCGATGAGCTGAAAATCTTCGAGACCAACAGACTCAGGGGTGCTCGTAGGACACCTTGTCGTCGACGACCGCCAACATCGTCGCCCGGGCCAACCGGCCACTTGTCCGGATGTGGTGTTCCGGGACCAGCGGCAACGGCACCGGCTGAAACTCCGTGTACAAGGCCGTCATCGACGGGTACCGCGTGATGACGCCGTCGCCGTCAAGTACTCGAAACTGGCCGTCAGTGCCACGCGTATACTGATACGGGAAGGCCGCTGGTGACGGGCCCGGGCAGGTCAGTTCCTCGACGCTCTCAAGGACCGTCACGACCTCGTTGTCACGGCGCAACACCAGCTCCGGGAAGTCCGTCTCATCAGTCGCCCGTTCGGCCCAATCAAGCGCGCCGCGGGCCGCACAGGCATAGGTCCCGTCGGTGAGCTGGATGCGATCCTCGATGGTGAAGAACTGTCGGCCGACAGCCGCCGACGCCAGCAGAAATGGCTCCTCAAGAACGCGTTCGACAGCTGACTTTGAGCTATCATCCGTGATGAGAAGCGGAACGTAGCCGTCACGAGCCGCTGTCGCGACCGTCGAGACAGTTGTCAGGGGGCGGGTATCACGGGGCTCCGTCACGAACAGCGGCGCCTCAAGACTAGCAATCGGGGGACCATCATGGGCGACCGTGCCGTGACCGGTTTCGGTAAGCTCGAACCCGCGGTCGCGCAGGTCCGCCAGCACGCGCTCGCGTCGGGTCGTCGCGGGGTGGGTCATCGACCTGGTTAGGGGCTCCAGTCGCATATATCCTTGACCGGATTCGACAACCGACAGGCACTCTAGGTCACAGCCCTCCGAGAGGTGTGATGAGTGTTGAAGGTGTGGAACAGTACATTCACTACGGATTCATGACAGCTCAGCGCCACCGACGACGAGGAGTCGGCAGTCGACGGCGGAATAGCCACCCTAGTACGGTGAACCCAAGCAACAACGTGACGGCGACGAGCAGTCCGAACGGGTCGTTTCGGGTGTGATCGATGACTAATCGCCACGCTGGACGGGCAATCCCGACGGCTCGGGTAGCAGTCACCAACACGAGCACGGTCGGGATCAGGTACCGCACCAGCGGATAGAGACGGCCAAGCTCGTCGCGGAGTGGCTTGGGGTCTGTCGTCCACACGAAGACGAACACGAGACACAGCGCCGAGATAGGGAGTGCGAATGTCCCGACCGATTCGTCGACCAGATCAAGTATCGGTCGTCCGCCGGCGCCGAGGGACAACGGACTGTAGCTCAACGCAGAGGGGATGCCGGCGAGGAACACGCCACCGACCGACAGCAGGGTCGCATGTGGTAGCGAGAACCGTGTCGTGTTCGTCACGGCCGCCACGCCGACCTCAAGGAGCGCTACGGAGGAGGACAACGCCGCAAAAAAGAGCAACCCGAAGAACCCGACTGCGACGACCCGTCCGAACGGCATGGCGGCGAACGCGGTTGGAAGCGTCGTGAACGCGAGCTCCGTCCCGAGCGTCGGCTGGAGTCCAAAGCTGAAGACGATCGGAAAGATGACGAGCCCGGCGACCACGGCAGCACCGACATCGACAGCTGCGATGACGAGTGCCGACCGACAGAGGTCCGTTCCCTCGGTGACGTAGCTGCCGTACGTGAGCATGATTCCCTGACCAACAGACATCGAGAAGAACACCTGTCCGAACGCCGCACTCCAGATGCCGGGGTCGGCTAGCACTGCGAATTCCGGGGTAAACAGAAAGCCGGCGGCACGGCTCCATGCCGGAAGGGTGACTGCGTAGCCCGCCAGCAGAATGAGCAGCCCAAACACTGTCGGCATCACGAGCTTCGACATCCGTTCGATGCCACCGCGGACGCCCAACGAGACGACTCCGCCGGTCACGCCGTGGCGACGACGAAATACCCGACAGGACGCCATCCTGCGGTGAATGGGGCGAAGGTGGTCTGTGCCCCGGCCAGCCATGAGAGGAAGAAGCCGAGCACCCAGCCGGTGAGAACGAGGTAGTAACTCAAGATCAGGAGGACGCCGCCAAGAACGAGCCAGCCAAAGGCCGTGTACTCAAGTCCGACGGACCGGAACGCGGAGACAACATCCGTTCGGAGTCGCCGACCGATGGCAAGCTCAAGCACAAGCATCGGTACGGCACAGATAATCGCGGCGATCAGATAGGGCATGAGGTACGCGCCTCCGCCGTTCTGACCGACCACCGCAGAGAATCGCCAGATGTTCCCGAGTCCCACGGCGCTGCCCACTGCCGCCAGGATGAAGCCGACCCGCGTGGCCCACGTTTCTCGAACTGACATAGCAGACTGCAGGAAGAACGCCGTTATAAAATTATCTATCATTGTAATGCAGTTGAGACGACCGTCACTCCGCCACACACCGCGCACACGCCAGCGGATCGGGTCAGGAGACGTTCCAGCGAGCGGAGATGTCAGTCCGCTCGTCGTAGGGTGGTCATCTGACAATCGTCCGCTTGCCGTCAGTTGTCTTCCGGTTGTCGTCCGGTCGTCATGCGGTCGTGATCGGTAGGTCGCCACCGAGGAGATCCGACAGGCCGACGTGGCGGTGTCCGATCCCC
>JBKHFN010000149.1:0-4355 GCA_046540195.1 Salinarchaeum sp. | reverse complement strand
GACTCGACGACGTGGTGGGCGACGGTTGCTTCGGTTTCACGCAGTGCGCCGGCAAGTTCGTCAGCCTGTCCGACGGTGAAATGCCAGTCCCCGGTGAAACTCATGAGCAGCACTTCGCCCTGGAAGGCCGCTAATGCCGCGCGATCGTTTTCGTAGCCCGCGGCGAGGTCGTAGTTGTCCATCGCCCGCGTGAGATACAGATAGCTGTTGGCATCAAACCGCTCGACGAACTTCTCGGCATTATAATCGAGATACGAGGCTACATCCCGATACGGGAAGTACGACGCGGCGCGGTCGGCCGGAAACGCATCCCGTTGGGCTTCGCGGCCAGCCGCCCGGCGGCCGAATCGCCGGTTCATCGAGGCCTTCGAGAGGTACATCACGTGTCCAAGCTGCCGGGCGAGTGCGAGCCCGTCGTTGGGTGGCGACTCACCGTAGTAGTTGCCACCGTTCCAGTCCGGATCGGTCATGATTGCCCGGCGAGCGATGCCGTCGATCGCCAGACACTGCGTGTCGAGACGTGGAGCGGTCGCAATTGGAATCGCCCGCCGGAGATCATCGGGATATTGGACCATCCAGTCGAGGACATTCATTCCCCCAACGGACCCGCCGACGACCGCGTGGAGTCGACCGATTCCCAGTTCGTCAAGGAGCCGCCGTTGGGCATGCGTCCAGTCACTGACAGTCACCGGAGGGAACGACGTACCATAGGGTTCGCCGGTCTCAGGATCCTCGCTTGCCGGCCCGGTGGTACCGTAACATGATCCCGGAAGATTCGGACAGATCACGTAGTACTCGGTCGTGTCGATCGCCTTTCCGGGTCCGACGATGTCAGACCACCACGCGTTGGCTTGCCCCCCCGTCGGCGGTAGCTCTATTCGGTGCTCCGGTGATCGTCGGGTCGCGACGTGAGAGCTGCCGGTCAGGGCGTGACAGACGAGTACCGCGTTGTCGCCATTGAACTCTCCGTAGGTCTCATACGCCATCCGTAGGTTGGGGATGGTCTCGCCGCAGGCAAACTCGAATTCACCTAGGTCGACGGCATCAACGATCGTTGAGGACATCTACGCGCCCCCACTCGCTTCGACCGTTGCGTTCCCCAACGATCGGGGGATCGCTGTCTGCCGTGTCATGCTTGATATGCATATTCTATCGCAAGCATATTACTAAGCCTTCCGATATCGACGCCCTCCCTCCGGCGCAACGCCCATACGCTTCGGTCGCCTACCCCAAGTAATGGTAACGCACGCACAGGCGACCTTCGGCGGCGGCTGCTTCTGGTGCATTGAGGCGGCGTTCAAGGAACTTCCGGGTGTCGAAGCGGTCACCTCTGGGTATGCTGGTGGCCACGTTGTGGATCCGAGCTATGAGGCCGTCTGCGCCGGCGAGACGGGTCACGCAGAGGTCGTCCAGATCGAGTACGATCCGACGGTCGTCTCCTATGCGAAGCTCCTCCAGGTCTTCTTCAGCGTTCATGACCCAACCCAGTTGAACCGACAGGGACCCGATGTCGGCTCGCAGTACCGCTCGATTGTCCTCTATCACACCGATGAGCAACGTGAGACAGTCACCGACTATATCGACCGGTTGGCTGACCACTACCACGATGATATCGTCACTGAGGTTGAACCACTTGAGACGTTCTACCCGGCCGAGGAGTACCACCAGGATTACTTCGAAAAGAACCCCCAGGACGCCTACTGCCGGATGCACGCGGCACCAAAGGCCGAGAAAGTCCGTGAGAAGTTCGCCGATCAGCCCTCAGAAGCCTGAGCGGTCATTTGCTGGTTGGTCTCTTTTGTCTTATGTACGGGCGGCTCACACTTCGTCATCAGGGGCGTGCCGCTCAGCCATCCGTTTTGCTTCCGTCGCGTACCGGTCGCGATCCTCCGACGGCGTCGGCTCGAGCGCTTCGCGGTCAAACGTTTTTGCGGCTGTAACATCGATTTCATACAGCATCGCCCCCGAGAGTTGTCGGCGGTGATGCGCCTGCCCGTCGCGTGTCGCGTACACGAGTGTCACAAGATCCTCGTCCCAGAAGTCCCGCTCCACGAGCCAGCATTGGACGGTCTCCTCCGCCATTGTCTGCCGTTTGACGTTCGTCGGTTTGTACCTGGCGTCCGCTTGACCCGAAACGCCCAATCTGATCCACCACCTACTATAGCGTGGCATGGATGAGGTCGCCCTCCGTGAGCGTGCTGGCTCGCTCCCGACGGCCCCCGGCGTCTACGTCTTCCGGACAGCCGATGCCGACGGGACGACCCCACGGTCTGACGGTTTCGATCCGGATATCGCCATCGGAGCCGGTCACGCGGATGGACGGGTTCTCTATGTCGGTAAAGCCGTTGACCTTCGTGACCGTGTCCGGTCGTACACCGATCCCCGGAGCGAGCGGATCGCGAACATGGTCGACCGGGCTGCCACCGTTGAGGTCGCCGTCACCGAGACCGAGACCCAGGCGCTGTTACTTGAGGCCAACCTCATCAAGCGTTACGCCCCGCGGTACAACGTCCGGCTGACCGACGACAAGTCATACCCGCTGATTCAGTTTACCGACCACGCGGTGCCGCGGATCGAGATCACCCGCGACCCCGATGAAGGGGCAACCGTTTATGGCCCCTACACCGACCGTGGCCGGCTTGAAACCGTTCTTAAGGCCATTCGCGATCGCTTCGGCCTCCGGGGGTGCTCCGATCACAAGTACGCCAACCGCGATCGGCCCTGTATCGACTACGAGATGGGAATCTGCTCAGCCCCTTGTACCGGCGAGATTAGCGAGGGCGCCTACGTGACGGATGTCGAGCAGGTCAAACAGTTCTTCGAGGGGAATACGAGTGTGCTTGCTGACCCACTTCAGGCGGCCATGGAGGCAGCCGCCGAGGCCAAAGCCTTCGAACGCGCGGGCACGCTTCGGGACCGTCTCGAAACCGTCGAAGAGTTTCATGGAACCGCTGCCAATGCCGTTCGTGACCGTGGTGACGACCGCACGGTCGATGTTCTTGGCGTCACTGTTGAGACCGATACCGCGACGGTTGCCCGCCTGCATAGCGAGGACGGCAAACTGATCGACCGGAGTCGCCACTCCGTTGTCGTTCCTGCAGGCGAGCGACAGACGCCCCGGGTGCTGGCGGCATTTATCCAGCAGTACTACGCCGAACGGCCACTCCCGGATGCGATTCTCGTGCCGGAACCCCTCGCTGACGACCGCATCGACGCCTGGCTCGCCGGCGAGGGGGTCGACCTCCGGGTTCCCGGGGCCGGTCGCGATGCCCGGCTGGTTGAACTGGCGATGAAGAACGCTCGAACGGGTGCCGATCAGACAGACGGCCAAGCCCGAACGCTTGCAGAGCGGCTTGGACTCGACACCGACGCCGTCCACCGTATCGAGGCCTTCGATGTCAGTCACTCCGATGGAACGGCCGCTGTCGGCAGCAACGTTGTGGTGGTTGATGGGACACCCGAGCGATCAGCCTACCGTCGCAAGCGCCTCACCGACGAGAACGACGACTACGCCAACATGCGCCGACTACTCGAATGGCGCGCCCAACGCGGGGTTGAGGGCCGTGACGACCGGCCAACACCCGACTTGCTGCTTATCGACGGTGGCGTTGGACAGCTACAGGCCGCCCGAGACGCCCTTGAGCATGTCGGGTGGGAGCTCCCAGCCATCGGGCTCGCAAAAGGCGATGACGGCGACCGTGTCGTCGACACCGACGGGCCAATCGAGGTTCCTGACGCCGCTCAATCGGTCCTCGGTCAGGCTCGCGATGAGGCCCATCGTTTTGCTGTCCAGTACCACGAGACGCTTCGCGACGACGTTTCGACTCCGTTGGACGCCGTCGAAGGCATCGGTCCCGCCCGTCGCAATCGACTTCTCCAGCGTTTTGGAAGCATCGCGGGGATCCGTGAGGCCTCACGAGAGGAACTCCAGCGTGTTGAGGGAATCGGTGCGGCTACCGCTGATCGGCTCGCCCGGAGTCTCTGAGAACAACGCGCCCACACCCATTATTCCTAACACGCTTGACCTCGCCACCGATCAGTATGCACCCTACTGTTGCGGACTTCGTTGAATGTGTCCACGACCAACACGGAGTCACCGTCAATCCCGAAACTTTCCCCGACGGAACGAAGACGGCCGCCGATGCAGCCGACGCTATCGGGTGTTCGATCGATCAGATCGTTAAGAGCATCGCCATGCTGGTCGACAACACTCCGGTGGTTGTCCTCACCCAATTCGAGGCGGAGGCCCCACCCTCAAGGAGCGCCGGGCTTCCGGCTCCGGCGGAAGCACAAGCGAGTGGGGTGGGGAGGAAGCCGACACATCACGACACAAACCATGGTCTCTCGCTAGTCCT
>JBKHFN010000148.1:0-4386 GCA_046540195.1 Salinarchaeum sp. | reverse complement strand
GTTGTACGCCTGGAAGGCCTCCCGGGGCATGTAGATCTCTCCGCGGACGGCCAGATACGCCGGATAATCGCCGCGCAGGCGCTGGGGCACCGCCGGGATCGTTCGTACCGCCTCGGTAACGTCCTCGCCGACGGTGCCGTCGCCACGGGTAGCTGCCCGCTGGTAGCGCCCTTCCTCGTAGATTACCTCAATCGAGAGGCCATCGAACTTCGGCTCACAGACGTATGCCACATCATCACGTTGCTCGCGCATCCGCGCGTCAAAGGCCCGCACCCCTTCGGTATCGTCGACTGCCTCCACCGATCGCATCGGTCGGACGTGCTCGGCTTCGGGGAGTGCATCGAGTGGCTCGCCACCGATACGCTGGGTCGGACTGTCGGGCGTCTGCAGATCAAAGGTGTCCTCAAGCGTCGCCAGCCGATCGAAGAGGGCGTCGTACGTTCGATCGGCGATAACGGGATCGTTCTCGACGTAGTACCGATGATCGTGATATCGGATGGCATCTCGTAACTGCGCAGCCTGTTCGCGCGCCCTTTCGGGATTGAGTGTATCGACAGGCGCGAAGTCCGTGTCCGGATCCCGGATATAGGAGTTGGTGTCGGGATCAGGGCGTTCGACCATGGCGGTACTGCTGCGTCCAGCGGCTTGAGTCGTCGGGATTGCCCGATGCCGAAAGCGGTTTCGGCGTCGCGGATCCATTCTCTTGTATGCACTGTTCCTCCATGCGCGAGACATCCGCCGATGTGCTCCGTCCGCTGGTACGCACCCTGGCGCGTACCGCCTCGCTTGAGGCCGATGTGACCCGCACTGACGACGCGTATCGTGTCGTCGTTGACGCGCCAGGCGTCACGGCTGAGAGCGTGACCGTCGCGTACGTCGACGGCGGGCTCGATATCACGATTGACCGGCTTCGCTCGGAACCAGACGCGTTTCGCCTTGTTGTTCCCGGCCGGCCGACGCGGTACACCGATTGCATCCCGCTGCCGGCAGACGCTCGGGTTGACCCCGAGGCGGCCAACGCCGTCCTCACCGATCGCGGAACACTCGAAATCACTCTTCCACGAACCGATTCCTAACCCAGTTTGGGCACTTATCTTGGCCGTAAAGCGCCGGTTGACGCTGTCCGGCTCTCCGGCGGGAAGTACGGAAAATTCGAGGCAAAAGCCTCGCGCTTCAGCGCGGGGAGAATATCACGCCCCGGCCGGTTCGAGCGTGACCGACACGGTATCACCGTTCTGGATTGCTGCCTCGTCAACCGAGACATTCTCGGCGACCTCGGTGCCGGTATCACCGATTGCCTGAATCGTGTAGCCCTCGGTCGTCGTTACCGACGCATCTGCATACCCATCCTGTGGTCCGAGTGTTTCTGCGGTCGGATAGGGCACGGTCACCTCAAAGGACCCATCGGGGTCAATCTCGTCGCCGGTCAGTGTCTGGGTGTAGGTGAACGACCGGTCGGTGTCTGTCTGCAGTGGGACGCTCACCCGGACGGTCGCGTTCGACCCGACGTCGGCCTGTCCCGTCAGGGTCGCTCCCTCAACACGCTCGTAGGTCTTGACTGAAGATTCAACGTGGGCGTCGTAGTAGCCGCTGACCGCCTGGTTTGCCTGACGGGCCGTCGAGATGTTCTGGGCTAGTCCCTGATCGTACCCACTGCCAAGGCCGACCGAGGTTCGCTGTCCGACAACGCGGTCGGAGTCCGGGATCTGTGTGCCCTGGTAGCCCACAAGCGAGTACGAGTCGGTCTCGTTGACCAGCCGATAGTGCTCAAGGCCGCTGGCGTCCTGTAAGTAGAGCTTCGACAGCATCGTCTGCTGGAAGTTCTCGTTTGCGGTCCGGAGCGTGCGGTTCTGGACCGTGCCGTCGTTCTGCGGGAAGCGGATCGTCTCCTGATCAAGGTAGCTTTCGTAGTCCGGGCCGGTCCACTGTGTGATTGCGGGGAACTTCCCGGCGGCCATCTGGTCATCGATCATCACGTACTGGATCGGCTCGTCCGTCTCGTTCTGGGCGACCCGATCGCGTAGTGCCGCCTTGTCGGACTCGTGGGTCGGACTCGCGTCAGTAGCGATGGCATCCAGATACAACTCGGCAGTGCTCTCGTTTTGGGCCGTCAGGAAGGCCGATGCCGACCGGGCGTTCTGCTGGAATGGATTGGCGTGTGGGATGCGCTCACCCTGGACGGTGATCTGGTGGCCGTAGTCCCACCACGACATCACCCCGTAGGCGCCCTCGGGATAGTCGTAGTTGTCGTCCGATGGCCGGGAGAAGTCACCGTAGTAGTCGATCTGGTCGGCGTTACTCGCACTCCCGTAGTTGCCAACCTCCGGCGTGTTGTTCGCGAGCCAGTCGTTCGCCGGCGCCCATGTCTCTCCCGTGTCGCTAGGCCCGGCACTGCCACCGACCTGCATTGCACTGGCGGAGGCAAGCGGGGGGAACAGCGGGACGAACAGCACCATCACGACCACGCCAATCGTGAGAATCTGGTAGGTCTCAATGCCGCGAAGCGCGTCGATCCCGCCTGAGAGATCAACCATGTCGATCGCGATGCCGACAAGAAAGGCGTTGAGCACGGCGACGGCGGTGACGAGATAGTAATTAAACCGGATCTGTGTCAGCCCCATGCTGATGAGGAAGGCCGACCAGACGACCACCAACAGGCTGACCCGGCGGTTCTCGTGATCAGACGTCGCGCGCACGCCCAGCCACACAAGTCCGACCACGCCCGTGAAGAATGCCAGCCCGTACTCGCCAAACATGAACTGTGCGGGATTGTCCGGCGGCTGTGCCTCGCTGATGGTCAGTCCACCGGGGTTGTACCCGAAGGGCATGATCCGTCCGGAGAGATTGTTGATCAGCGTACTGTAAAGATCTGGGAGTAGGAGTGCCATGGCGATCAACGCGCCGGCGACCGACGCGCCGATGGCGACGGGATACCACGTCCGGTCGTACCCTTCGTGCTCCCACTGACGAGCCAGCCAGGCCATGAACGCCGCACCGGCAGCGACGAGGAATGCCAATGTCGGGTGGAGATAGCCAAGTGCGGTCGCGCTGAACCCCGACTCCTGGATGCGGGTGAGTGTCAGCAGCGTCACTATGAGCATACTGACGACCGCGACGAACGCGACGTGATCCGGCGACTCGCCGCGGAGGAAATCAAGCGTGAGCTGGAGGACGACGTATACACCGAAGATACCGGTCAGTACGACGGCCGGTGGCCACGTCCAGATGTAGAGCGTAAGCAACACCCCGACAAGCGCGCTGTAGGCGATCGGTCGACGCAGGGCATTCCACTCTCCTGCCGTAACAAGCTCCCACGCCGGTGGTTCACGTTTGATTGCCTGTAGCGCGAGCACCATCCCGAACACCGACACGGTCATCATCAAGACTTCGGCCGCGACGTGATCAAAGAATCCGACTGTGGTTCGCCGGAGGAAGCTTCCAGGTGCAAGTGCCAGAAAGATCACGCCCACAAGTCCGCCGACGCGTCCGCCGACACGCTTTCCGATGGCGTAAACCGGGAGCGCAACAAGCGCGGCGAGCAGCGGAACCGACACTAACGCCGCCACTTGAATATCGCTCGTCGTCGGCGAGCCGAGGCCGATGATAAACGAGAGAATGGCCACAAACCAGTCAAAGAGCGTCCCGAACTGCGCAGCGAACGCCCCCTCTGGGAATCCGCTCCAGGGATCGAAGCCGGGGAGCCATGGGAACCGTTCGACGGTCCAAGTGGTCGTCCGCCAGTGATACCACGGATCGATCGCTTGGAATGTGATCCGCTCTCCGCTGGTAAACGCCCCGTAGTTCTGGATCCGAACCCAGAACATGAAGAGTACGACGAGTACAAGCGCGGGAACGTGATACCAGCGGGAGAGCAGATCTCGGATAGAGGAGTCGGCGAGACGTTGCTCGTCGGTATCGACACTCATCGTTCAGAACGTATCCTATTCCGGGAATAAACCTTGTTATATTCGCACTGGCCCGGACTCCTGTGGTCCCACGATTGGCCCCTAACGGAGATGCAATCACTCGCCATGTATGCTCTCCCAACGGGGTGATTGATACGCCGGCAGTGGCCGTCTCTCGATAGCAAATAACGATGACGTGGCGCCGTTAATCTCCCTGTGACCTGAGCGCTTGCGGCTTCGAGGTTGGCACGCTGTCAGTAACAGACCTTCCGATTGTTTCTGAAGTGGGACTGGTCATGCGTTAGCTGTCTCAACGAGATTCGGGATTGCTATGGCGTAGAGATAGCCAAGTCCAACGGCTCCGGTAAAGACAAAAATCGCAAGTAGTTGCTGCAACTCGGCCATCGAACGCGTTCGTACAAGCCGTGTCAGTCGGTGTGGAACAAACCGGGTTAGCAACTGCTTCAGGTACGCACTCTTG
>JBKHFN010000147.1:0-4412 GCA_046540195.1 Salinarchaeum sp. | reverse complement strand
ATCAAGCCCTTGACGGACGAACACCTGCTGAGGAGGTGCGCAACTAGACAGTGCCAGTAGCGGACATGTACTGGTGTGTCCGGAGATATCAATGTCCGTATATGGTCGTCTGGACGGCTCTTAGTCAGGATTAAGCCCCGCTCACCCTGGAGCGTGGATTATGGCCGCGGAAATCGAACGCCCCTTTGAGCATCGGTTGATCGATAGTCGAGACGACCTCCCGCGTGTCCCTGATCCCGGCGATTACGTTGTGGTTGATGTAACGCACTTCTCGACGACGGTCGCCGAGTTGCTTGGACGTGGGGCCGCGTACGTGCATGTCCCTGACGAGCGGGGCGACGAGTTTGCCTTCCGTGCCGATACGCCGGAGGCACTTATTGGCGGCGGCAAGACCGACGCATACGAGCCGACGCCGGGATATGACTTTTTCAACTCGCCGAGTTACGTGCAGGATCTCTCCGTTGACGGACGACCAACGAGTCTGACCTCAACGAACGGTGGCACCGCAGTCGCCCGGTTGCGCCGCCGCGGTGGCGAGGATGTTGCGGTATTCGTTGGCGGCTACACGAATGCCAGTGCGCTGGCGGACCACCTTCGTGGACGCGACCGACCGGCTACACTTGTCGCGTGCGGATCGAAGGGTGAACCGACGCTTGATGACTTGCTCGGGGCGGTCGTGATCGACCGGTACTTGCAGGAGCAGCCACTTTCCTCGGTTGAGCAGCGCCATTTCGCAACGATGCTCAAGACCAGCAAGGGCCCGCAACTCGCGGAAAAACACGAGTTGCGTCAGCGCGATATCAAGGAGTTTGCCACCGCGATTAACCGCCGGTCGGTCGTGCCCAAGTTGTCGGGTGATCGGCTGGTAGACGTATCCGAGTGAACGGTCACGACAGCGCTTGATTTTCGTGTCGGCTGTTGCGGATCGATACAGCATCCTTTATTCACGCCGCCTGTCTGGTCTCAGTTATGACATGCGATCGGGGTGATCGCCGGTGGAGCTGATTGACGAGGAGGGCAACCTCTTCGGGGTCGTCAACGTGATCGACGCGCTGGTCGTGTTGGTGCTCGTGGCCGTCCTCGTGGCGGGCGTGGCGCTGGTGACCGGCGGCAGCGATCCGGCGGAGTCCGACGCCGCCTCTGAGGGGCCCGAGCTTGCCACCCAGCACGTCACGCTGGACGTTGGCGAGCAGCCAAGGTATATCGCCGGGGCAATCGAGACCGGGGATACAACACTCGGGTCCGGGCCGGAGTCCCTGACCGTCACGGACGTGCGCGTCACGCCACGCAACGGGGAGACCTACGTTGCGCTCCGGGCGAACGTGACCGGGCCGGTGCAAAACGAGACGGTCAGCTACGATGGGACGCCACCGCGACTGGGGCGCTCGCTGACGCTTGCAACCGACACCTATGAGATTGAGGGTCAGATTCGGGCCGTCGGCGACAGTCCCGATCTTGACCGCGAGTCGGTCTCCGTCCGCGTCCGGACCGACCTTTCGGAGTCCGAACTTGATGCCATCGAGACGCCAACACCGGTCACGACCGCCGACCACCGCGTCGGAACGATTGAGGACACCGACTGGGAGAACGAGACCGCGTTCGTCGAGGCGACGCTTGATGCGCACGTGCTGACGGACACGCAGTACTTCGGGGGCCAGCCGGTTGAACCGGGCACGACGGTGACGCTGCCGACGGCGACCGAGCGGATCAACGGGACGATTACATCGGTTGACACCCCCGATGCCTGAGTATGGGATACCGTGAGGATCCCCGGGCGGGCTCACGACTGGTGACGCTCCTCCGGCGACTACGCCGTGGCGTCGAGACGACGTCGGTGCGGGCGCTGCCGTCCCGTGGGCGGGCGGCACTGGCGACGGCCTACAGTACGATGGTGTGGCAGGCCGTCGCGACGCGAGTGTCGCGAGGGGTCGATAACGCGTGGGTGACGCAGGTGTACGCACGTCTGGAGCGGGTCGTCCGGGCGTCGTTCCTGTACCGGTGGCTCACGAAAGAGCCCGATCCGGAGGTGATTGTGATCGACCTGCGGGAGACCCGGACCGTCGGACCGGTGATCGCGCTGGTGGACTGGGTGCTCGCCTGGTCGGTGCCGGTGGCCAGGCGCTCGTGGGTGCGGCGGGTGCTGTACGCCGTGGGGACACGCCTGCGGGCGGCGCCGATGCGCGTCGGCGGTACTGTGGTGCTCGGGATGGGCGTGGTGTGGCTGGTTGTTGGTGGCGTGTCGATTGGCGTGCTGGTGACCCTCGCCCTCGGGGCGCTGGCGCTCCGGGAGGATCGCTCGTGGGGGGAACTCACGGAGACGCGCGTGGCTGGGTGGGTGCAGGCGGCCCTGGAACCGCCGGAGCCACCTGAAGAGTGGGAGCGCGAGTAACGTGTTGTCGGTGGGTTTCACGACGTCACCGGCGTGCTCTATGTGGTGTTGGAGGACTGTCGCCGCGTCGATGTGGCGATCAACGACACGAGTAAAGAAATCGTACTTTCTGAAATCGCGGTTTCCGAAATCGTGATTTCGTTCGCCGATAGTGCTATGTGAGTCGACTGCCATCGAACCGTATGGTGCCCTTCGTTGATCGAGACGACGAACTCGATCACCTCACGGACTGCTATGACTCCGATCGGGCCGAGTTCGTCGTGATCTATGGCCGTCGACGGCTCGGCAAAAGCGAACTCGTCCGGCAGTCCATTGCCGATCGAGCGGATGCCGTATACTACCAGGCCGTCGAATCGACGGCATCGAACCAGCTCGATCAGTTTGTCGACACGGCCACCACGCGGTTTCCTGCGCTACAGAATGTCCGCCGCGACTGGGAAGCGCTGCTTGAAGCCCTTGGCGAGCAGGACGCGATTGTCGTCATCGACGAGTTTCCGTTTCTCATCCAGGCCGACGATGCCCTTCCGTCCCGCATCCAGCGTGTCTGGGATCTAACGTTACAGGAGACGGCCATGACGCTCGTGCTCGTCGGGTCGTCGATCAGTGTCATGGAGGAGAACGTTCTCTCCGGCAGTGCTCCGCTGTATGGGCGACGGACGGCGACGATCGATCTTGCGCCGCTTTCGGTTGCCGACGCGCGTCAGTTCTTCCCGGCATACGATCCCGAGACGGCGATTGTGGCGTGGTCGATCTATGGCGGAACGCCGTACTATCTCCAGACGATGGATCCGGATGAGCCACTACGTGTGAACGTGCAGGCATCGATCCTCTCGGAACGCGGACTCCTGTATTCCGAACCCGAGTTTCTGTTGCGGACCGAACTCCGCCAGCCGAACACGTATTTCAGCATCCTTCGCGCACTCGCCCACGGCCGACACACCCCGAATGAAATCGCGGACATGGCTGGCGTCGAGTCAGGATCGCTCAGCACGTACCTCCAGACGCTTCGTCGCCTCCGTCTCGTCGAGCGTCACCTTCCCGTTACGGAATCCTCGACAACCTCGAAACGGGGCCGGTATCGGATTGCCGCTCCGCTGTTTCGATTCTGGTTCCGGTTTGTCTACGGCAATCAAGACCAGCTTCGGTTACTCGGCGATGACGCCTACGACGAGCTTGTCGCACCGGAGCTGGCGGACTACGTCAGTCCGCTGTTCGAACGGCTCTGCCAGCGTGCCCTTCCCGATCTCGTTGACCGACAGGTTCGTGATGTCGGCCAGTGGTGGTTCCGGGAACACGAACTTGACGTCCTCGGGCTCACCGAGGAGGGCCTCGTTGCCGGTGAATGCAAATTCACCGCCCAGCCTGTCAGTGAGGGCGTCCTCGTTGATCTTGAACGAACCGCCTCCAACGTCCGATGGTCCGCCGAGCCGGCAGATGGGGACACGCTGTACGTGCTGTTCAGCCGCTCGGGCTACACGGACGACCTCGAACGCGTGGCAGCAGCGCGCGATGATGTCGAGCTATTTGGACTGTCTGACCTGTTCGAGACCGGGTTCTAGACACACGCGATATGTGTGCTATGCCGCAAATAGACAGCTCGCCGCGTTGCCCAGTCGATCACTGGCTCGTTCGACGTGATCGGCAGATGGTCGCATCGGACGAGTCGGCCCCAGGGTGATCGCATGCCAGTGCGGAGTACGCGCACGTAGTCGCCGCCGACACTCAGTCTCCAGTCGTCTCCTCGTGGTCGCTGAGCTGCGCTGGCGCGTGCGTGTGTTCATCAGCATGGAGTGTCTCGCCGTGTCGTGAGAGCACGCGCCGGGCACGTCCGAGTTCTACATCTCCGAGGGCGCGCAGGAGGGCAACGGCGCGTTTGGCGCGGGTCTGGCGCCAGGACTCCTCGCGGTGCTGGTAGGTGCGCAACCCGCGGAGGAAATCCACCCGGGAGAATGCGGGCCAGTAGGGCGTACAGAAGTAGACGGCGGCCTCGTTGCCGTTGGCGTGCCAGGGCAGGAAGTTCGAG
>JBKHFN010000146.1:0-4418 GCA_046540195.1 Salinarchaeum sp. | reverse complement strand
CTCACCGCGAGCAACGTCCGGCTGCTGTTGCTGTCGTGAGCGTCTCGGCTTCGTCGGCGTACCCACACGTAAGCCGGTCACCGGTGATCGCCGATTCAACTGCCTCCACGACGGCCTCGAACCCGACGACAACGTCAGCCTCGGTGATCGCCTGCCGGCCGCGTGGGGTCAGAAACTCGGGGGTCCCTGGACCGATGCCAACCGCGTAGACCGGCGCTTCAGGAGCCGTCGGCTCTGGTGTTGCGGCAGCGCGTGTAGCCGGATCTGGCCCAGCGTCGAGATCATAGTCAGTCATAGTGCCACCTCCCCAGCGTCGGCATCGGTGGCGACGTGAATCAGCTCATTCGTCAGGGCGGCCGCAAGGCCACTGCCGCCGCGTCGGCCGACGTTTGTAACCGTCGGCACGCCCGTCGCAGCGCCGACTTCACGCAGGCGCTTGCGACTCTTGGCTGCCCG
This sequence comes from Salinarchaeum sp., assembly GCA_046540195.1. Taxonomy (GTDB): domain Archaea; phylum Halobacteriota; class Halobacteria; order Halobacteriales; family Salinarchaeaceae; genus CAZFMU01. The sequence goes on along the minus strand of JBKHFN010000146.1, from coordinate 3,962 downwards.
CACAAACCCAACGGGTGTCGCAACAACCACCGCTGGCCGCGTCCCTGCTTCGATCTGGTGGGCGAGCGCCAACGCCGCCGTTGGAGCATTGCCGATAACAGCGATCGCATCGTCAAGTTGTCCAGCGTCATCGAGGGCAAGCATGCCAGCGGCCGTTCTGGTGATTCCCTCCTCGTCGGCGATCTCCTCGCCGTTTCCGAGCGCGGTCGTGAGCGGACAGTCGTGACCACGTGTGGTGATCCCCTGCCGGGGCATCGTGATGTCGGTCACAATCGGGCGTTCAGCCTGGATGGCCATTGCTCCGGCCCGAACCGGATCGTTCTGAAACCGCATGAGATGCTGGAACTCGGGATCGCCGGTTGCGTGGACGGCCTTCTGTTTGAGCCGGCCCGCGAGGCTGTCATCGTCGACAAGCGCCTTGACCCGTCGCATACTCTCCTCGGCAATCGACGCCCCTTCGGGGGTCGTCGCGCCGAGATCGACGTAGGGATCGTCATCACTCATCGCGTCGACCCTCCCGAGAGGCGGTCTTGGCTTCGAGGTCGCCCTCAACCGAGAGCGCGACATCCCGTAGCCGGTCGGCCATCGACTGGTCGGCACTCCAGAGGTCACGGTCGATTGCCTCAAGCAGCGTATCGGCGATACTTCCAAGCGCCCACGGGCTGACGTCCCGAAACCAGTCCTGTCGGTTCTCATCAAGGGCGTACTGCTCGGCGATATCTTCCCACAGTCGGTCGCTCACCGCCTCTGTTGTGGCGTCCCAGCCCAAGGCGATGTCAACGGTTGTCGCCAGATCGCCAGCGCCCTTGTAGTCGTGTGCTTCCATGCTTTCGATCCAATCAGGATTGAGTACTCTCGTGCGCATCGTCTTTCGAAGTTTCTGTTCGTTTGTGTAAACCTGTGGACGGTCCGGATCGCTCGCGTCGCCGACGTAGGCGGCTGGTGGCTCTCCACGACGGTCGGCAACTGCCCGCTGGAGACCGCCGTGAAACGCATACCAGTCGGAACTATCGAACTCGTCTTGTTCGTCGGTATCTTCGAGTTTGATCGTTGCTTCGATTGTTTTGAGCCGCCGTTCGAAGGCGTCGTGTGCGTCGGTGACCTCACCGTTGTCGTCCATCGCATAGCCACCCCACTGGACGAACACGTCGGCAAGATCGCTATCGTCCTCCCAGTGGCCGGTGGTGATCGCCTTGTTCGTGCCCGATCCGTATCCGCCAGGGCGGGTTGTGAACACCCGCTGGATCGGGCCCTCGCTGTCCTCCTCCTGAACGTGCTTGCGGACGAAGTTCTGCTCTGGTGGCTCCGACAGATCGGCTACCGTCTCGATTGCCTCCTGGACGATCCCGGCGGCCCCGGGAAAGGCGTCGCGAAACAGCCCAGAGATCCGGAGGGTCACGTCAACGCGCGGCCGGCCGAGTTCCTCAAGCGGGATCGGGTCGACGCCTTCAATACGTCCGGAAGCCGTCCAGACCGGCTTGACACCCAGGAGTGCGAGCGCCTGGGCGATGGTCTCCCCGTTCGTCCGCACGGTCGGGGTTCCCCACGCGACGACGCCAACCTCCTCTGGGACTCGTCCGTGTTCAGCGTGGTGACGATCAAGCATCGTCTCGGCAACGCGTTTCCCGACGGCCCAGGCTGCTGTGTCCGGGACCTTCCGAGGATCCAGCGTGTAGAAGTTCCGACCGGTCGGCAGTAGGTCGACACCACCGCGTGTCGGGGCGCCGCTGCCGCCCGGAGGAACATATGCGCCAGCCAGTGCGTCCGCGACGCGCGGCAGCTCTGCGCTCGCCCCGTGCACCCGCGGTACGACCGTCTCACAGATGTATACGAGGGCCTGCTTGAGCTGCTCGGTTGCCCCGGCGGGGGCGGTCGCCTCCCCAAGTGGCTCGACGGTCGCAGCGATGGACTCGCACCCTGATGGATCGACCGTAAACTCCGCCTCAGCCAGGCGTTCGACCAGCTGGACGCTCGTCTTGTACACCCGGTCGGCGGCCTCCGCGTAAAACATTCCGAGCGTCTCGTCGTAGCTCTCTGGGCTCGTTTCCATCGCCTCAACGGACACGCCCAGCGCTGCAGCGACAGCTCGGCGCAGACTCGGTCCATCGGTGTTCTCAAAGCGCGTGAGGGCAACGAGGTACTCCACGAGGGCGTCATCCGACGGTGGCTCGCCGAGGGTGTGCAACCCCATCCGGATCTGTGTCGTCTTCAGATCTGTGAGATACTCGTGGAGCGCTGCGGCCAGGGTCTCCGCCTCAACGGTGTGGACATCTTCGATCCCGACGTCGGCCCCAAGATCGGCGTCTGCGACGGCCTCGCGGATCGCGCTAGCGAGCTGTGCACGCCGGTCGCGAGGGCCGTCCTCTCGTGTGAGTGTGCGGTACTCCGCAACGAGGGATTCGAGCTCCGAGAGCTCATCATAGGTGCCGGCGGCGCGCATCGGCGGTGTCAGATGATCGACGATAGTGGCATAGGACCGGCGTTTGGCCTGGGCGCCCTCGCCGGGATTGTTCACGATGTACGGGTAGACGTTCGGGAGCGCGCCAATCAGCTGATCGCCCGCGCTTGCGGCGTCCAGTCCAACGGTCTTCCCCGGAAGCCACTCGAGACTGCCGTGGGTGCCAAGGTGGACGACGGCGTCAGCGTCGAAGCGCCGACGGAGCCACCCGTAGAAGGCGACATACTCGTGCGGAGGGTACAACGCGGAGTCGTGATAGATCGCCTCGGGATCGGCCTCGAACCCCCGCGGTGGCTGAACACTCACAAGCACATTCCCAAACTGTACGCCCGGAATCGCAATGGCATGTTCCGGTGGCTTGCCCCACGCTGTGACGATCTCTTCGGCGAGATCATCGTTGAGCGTCTGAAACCACTCGCGGTAGGTCGCTGGCTCGATGATGTCGACGCTCGTGGCGCGGATCTCCGCGGGGTCGACCCATCGGCCATCGGCGGTCAACTGCTCAACGATTGTCTCGATCAGGGACTGGCCATCTGTGGGGAGGTCCTTGACGGTGTAGCCCGCTTCACCGAGATATTCGAGTAATGCGTGCAGACTCGCCGGGGTGTCCAGCCCAAATGCTGTCCCGATGCCGTCGTCGCTGGGCGGGTAGTTATGCAAGACGACGGCGAGGTCGGTCTCCGCGGCGGGCTGTTGTCGGAGTCGCGCCCAGTTGGCCGCCAGTTGCGCCACGTGGGTGATGCGATCGTCGATCGGCCGGTGGTATGTCGGCGCCGTTCCATCGGTGTCGGTCTCGGCCCGTTCCTTGCCGCTGATCGGATGGGTGATAACCGCTCCGTCGAACTCCGGGAGGGCCACCGAGAGTGCGATCTCGAAGCCTTCGAGGCCGATATCGCTCTCGGCGTACGCCGCCGGTGACTGCATCGTGGTGATCGCCTGAAGGACCGGTACTCCCAGTCGGTCGAGAAAAATCTCAGCGGCCTGTTCACCCTCGTCGCTGGCGTCCCGCCCCCGTTCGTCCATGGACAACGAGAACATAAATGACGAACAGACGGTATCGACGATCGGCTCACCCTCATTGCTGAACCAGTGTTCGGCAACCCACTCGGCGTCGCGTTGGTCGTCAGCCACCGGCGTGGTAAACACCGGTAGCGCGTTCGCCCCTGCCGCCTCAATCGCCCGAACGAGCGCGTCGACATATGCCGTATTCTCGTTGGTCCAGTGTGATTCATAAAACCAGATCCCGACTGTCGGCCGGTCCTCGTCGAAGGTTGCCGTGAGCCCGGCGTAGTCCGTTCCCGGATGTTCCGGGTGGTACACGCCCGTCTGGGGCAGATCAACTGGATCGTCGTAGGCGATGTCGGCGCCCGTCGCCGCGTCGAGTGCACACCGGACGGCGTTGGCGATGTTGATTGCACCACCAGCCTCAAAGTAGGTCTCAAGACGTTCACGAACTGCTGGATCGCCCGTTGTGTCGGTGACTGCCTCGGCGGTGCCGCTGCTC
>JBKHFN010000145.1:0-4449 GCA_046540195.1 Salinarchaeum sp. | reverse complement strand
CGTCTTCGAGGCCTCGGGCCACCTCGATGGCTTCGACGACATGCTCGTCGAGTGTCCCGAGTGTGGCCAGAGCCACCGGGCCGATCACCTCCTTGAGGACGCGACCAAACTTGAGGATGCCGAGGCTATCCCGGTCGCGGAGGTCGAAGCGCTCTTCGCGGAGCACGATATCACGTGTCCGACCTGTGGCGCCTCGCTTGCCAACGAATCCGTTGAGGACTTTAACCTCATGTTCGGCACGAATATCGGTCCTGGGTCGTCTTCGCCGGGATACCTCCGGCCGGAGACCGCCCAGGGCATCTTCGTCGAGTTTCCTCGGCTCAAGGAATACGCTCGCGGACAACTCCCCTTCGGAGTGACTCAGATTGGGCGAGCCTACCGCAACGAGATCAGCCCGCGTAAGTCCATTATTCGCGTCCGTGAATTCACTCAAGCCGAACTCGAGTTGTTCATCGATCCCGAGGAGGACATGCCTGATCTTGCTGCGGTCGCAGATGTCTCTTTGACACTGTATCCGATCGACCGCCAACAGACCGACGGCGCTGGGCCGATCGAGGTAACCGTGAACGAGGCGGTTGACCGCGGTATTATCGAGAACGCGTGGATCGCCTACTACCTCGGCATTGCCAAACAGTGGTACAGCCGCATCGGCGTCGACATGGACCGTTTCCGCTTCCGTCAGCACCTCCCTGGTGAGCGAGCCCACTACGCGAGTGACTGCTGGGACGCCGAGGGCTATGTCACTGATGACTGGGTCGAACTCTCTGGGTTCTCGACCCGAAGCGACTACGACCTCCGAAAACACGGCGAGCACAGCGACGAGTCGTTTACGCTGTTCAAACAGTACGACGAGCCGGTAACAATCGAGCGGCCAACAATCGACCCCGACATGAGCGAACTCGGTCCGGCCTTCGGTGAGGCGGCGTCGGCGATTGTCGACGCGCTTGAAGCCCGCGTCGAACGTGAGCCTGAGGCCTTCGAAGCGGGCGAGACCGTGACCGTCGAGATTGATGGCGAGTCCTACGCCGTCCCGATCGAACACACGAACTTCGAGATCAGCGAGGTCACCGAGGCAGGCGAGCACATCCACCCGCACGTTATCGAGCCGTCCTTCGGTGTTGATCGAATCGTCTATACCGTTCTTGAGCACGCCTACACCGAGGACGAGGTTGACGGCGAGACTCGTCAGTACCTGGCGCTTGACCCGGCCATTGCCCCGACAACGGTTGGTGTGTTCCCGCTGGTCGACACCGACGGACTTCCGGACCAGGCTCGTGATATCGTCACCGAGCTACGCGACGCTGGCCTGTCGGTCACCTATGATGATTCGGGGGCGATCGGCCGCCGGTACCGCCGACAGGACGAGATTGGCACCCCTTTCTGTGTGACCGTCGACCACGAAACACTTGAGGACGATACTGTCACGATCCGCGAACGCGACAGCACCGAGCAGTGCCGCGTCGCCGTTGACGAGCTTGCTCACACGCTTCGAGACTTCCGTGACGGGATCCGGTCCTTTGCTGATATCGCCGAGGAGGCGTCTTAACCCGGCGTCTCCTGTTTCGGCCGTGATCGACGAACTCGGTCGCCGACTCGTTCACGCCAGTGGCGCTGGCTTTCCACTCCTGTATATCCTCGGTGCCCCCTGGTGGGTTGTCCAGCTGATACTGGTAGCGTTTGTTTTTGTTGCTGGCCTGCTCGAGGTCCTGCGGCTACGTGTTGGTCTCCAGTGGTGGGTCTACGATCGGCTCACCCGACCATACGAACAGAACAATGTCGCCGGATACGCGTTGTACGCCCTCGGAATGGCGGTTGTCGGCGTGTTGTTTCCCCCACCGATTGCGGTTCCGGCGCTGTTGATGCTCGCGGTGGCCGATCCTGTCGGTGGATTTCTTGCCGGTGATGATCCCACCCCAGTCAAGCGGCCGGTGGCACTTGTTGGGACGTTTCTTGTCGCGGTCGGTGTCGCAGTTCCATTTCTCCCAGCCGCTCCGGCACTCGCCGCAGCGATCGTCGCGACGATTGCCGATGGCGTGTTCCTCCGGATCCAGGGGTATGTCCTTGATGACAACCTTACGATCCCCATCGGCGCAGCGACCGCCGCCTGGGTGATCGCGACGATAATGGGCTGAGGCCATTACTTTCGCCGCGGCACACGAACGCTTTTGCTCGCTAATCGATTACACGTCAGTAGATGGCGACAACCGAGGACCCGGCGTACGTCGAGCATCCGCTGGTCACGCCAGACATGCTCGAACGTCGCCGGTACCAGCTTCAGCTGGCCGGCCGAGCGGTGCAGGATCACACCCTGGTGTGTCTCCCGACCGGCCTCGGCAAGACGACGGTCAGTCTGCTGGTTACCGCTCGCCGACTGGAGTCCGTCGGTGGCAAGGCGCTGTTGCTCGCGCCAACGAAGCCGCTTGTTGAGCAACATGCAGACTTCTACCGGTCGGCACTGACAATCCCTGATGAGGATGTCGTCGTGTTCACCGGCGAGGTTCGACCCGACGATCGGGCCGCGGTGTGGGATGACGCCCGCGTGGTCGTTGCGACGCCACAGGTTGTCGAGAACGATCTCATTGGTGGCCGTATCTCGCTGGTGCCGGTCACGCACTGCACCTTCGATGAGTGTCACCGTGCGAGTGGCGACTACGCTTACACGTACATCGCCGAACGGTACCACGCTGACGCCGATCGACCGCTGGTGACGGGTATGAGTGCCTCGCCGGGCAGCGATCGCGAGGCCATCCAGACTGTCTGCTCGAACCTGGGCATCCGATCGGTCGAGGTTATGACCGAGGAGGACGCAGATGTCGACGCCTACACCCACGAGACCGATGTCGACTGGGTCGAAGTCGAACTCCCCGACGCACTTGATGCGATCCGTGAGGCGCTTCGGACGGTCATCGAGGAGCGCCTCGGGCGTCTTCGAGAGCTGGGCGTAACGAACAAGTCGAGTGCGGACCTCTCACAGAAGGACCTCAACCGACTGCGCTCGAAGCTTCAAGGACTTATCGACAAGGACGACTCCGCGGGTTACCAGGGCATGTCGCTTCACGCGGAGATCATGAAGCTCCGACGGGCGCTTGAACTGGTCGAGACCCAGTCGGTCGACGCGCTTGAACGCTATCTTGAGCGCCAGCGCCAGGCCGCCCGCTCCTCGGGGGCCTCGAAGGCTAGCCAGCGGTTCGTCTCCGATCCAACTGTCCAGTCGGTTCTCCGCAAGGTTGAGGACTACAACGGCCAGCACCCGAAAGTCGATCGTGCCCGGGCACAGATCGCCCACACAATCGGGCTTGAAGACGGTGAACGCGTCATTGTTTTCACCGAGTCCCGTGACACCGCGGAGGTGCTCACCGAGGCGCTTGGTGAGAGCTTCGCCACCCGGCGCTTTGTCGGCCAGGGCGACAAGGAGGGCTCCGATGGCATGACCCAGCGCGAGCAACGTGAGACGCTTGAGGCCTTCCGTGCCGGCGAGTTCGAGGTCCTGGTTTCGACATCGGTCGCCGAGGAGGGCCTTGACGTTCCGGAGGTTGATTTGGTGTTGTTCTACGAACCGGTCCCCACGGCGATCCGGTCGATCCAGCGCAAGGGTCGCACCGGCCGACAGACCGAGGGCGAGGTGATCGTTCTGATGGCCGAGGACACCCGGGATGAGGCCTATTTTTGGATCTCCCGTCGCCGCGAACAGGAGATGCACGAGGACCTTCGCGAACTCAAGGACATGCAGGACGAACTCGACGCCGAACTCGCACAGTCCGACCTGATGAGTTTCACGGCGGATACCGACGCCGCATCGGATGCAACATCAACAACGCCCACCCCGTCAACCGAGCAGGAAGACGTCGATACCGAGACGACATCGACGACGCCGACTCCATCGGACGACGAGGGCATCGAAGTCGTCATCGACCAGCGTGAACTTGACTCGACGATCGCCCGCCAACTCTCTAAACGCGAGAGCGTCAACACGCGCTTGGAGACGCTTGATATCGGCGACTACGTCTGTTCGGATCGGGTGGCTGTCGAGCGCAAGACCGTTGAGGACTTTCTGGCGACCCTTGTCGGCGAGGATCGCTCGCTGTTCGATCAGGTCGGCGCGCTGGTTCGCCAGTATCCGCGATCGGTCGTCCTGATTGAGGGCGAGGATCTCTATGATCGCCGGAATGTCCATCCGAACGCCATCCGTGGAGCCATCGCTAGCCTTGCAGTCGACTTCGGGATCAGCGTGCTTCGGAGTCACGACGAGTCCGAGACCGTCGAGTTGGTAGCCACACTGGCGGACCGCGAACAGGGCGAGCGTGACCGATCGGTCCGGGTCCACGGCGAGAAGCAGTCAAAGACTCTGCCCGAACAACAGGAGTATGTTGTTTCGTCGATCGCCGAAATCGGCCCGGTGACTGCCCGATCGCTGCTATCGGCCTTCGGGTCGGTTGAGGCGGTCCTGAC
>JBKHFN010000144.1:0-4499 GCA_046540195.1 Salinarchaeum sp. | reverse complement strand
GCGTCCTTCACTCCGCTGGATCAGCGGGGCTGCGCGATTACCGCCCGATCATCGTTGAGGACGCACTCGGCTATCTTGAGGCCGAGCACAAGGATTACGCTGTCGAGCACGCCGACTGGCTCTTCGGCGAGACGACGACGCTTGAGGCAATTGACCTCTCGGTGTGACCGCTGTGTGGGTGTCGCTCACAGGATAATAATGAAAAACAATTATATACTCGGACCAATAATGAACGTGTATGTCGACACAGCAGTCGGCGCCCAGTCAGACAGGCATCGCCCATCGGTGTGAGTGCGGAGAGACCTTCGAGTCCACGGAGGCACTTCTCGCACACGTCCGCGACGTACACCGATTCTCGCCGCTCTAGGCGGCGACTGCTGCCCTGCAGAGGCATTGACCACCTTCTTCCGGCGATCCGAGTAATCGGCTAGTGTTGGCTACCGATCGGACTCCTCAAGCAGCCAGCCAAAGCGCTTCTCCCAGTGCTCCTCGCTGGCGGGCTTTTTCGTCTTGCCGTGGGTCTTCTGGTCTTTGAGCCGCCGCTCCATCTTGTCGCGGGCCTCGTTGAGGGCTGGGCGCGCTCCGAAGCCCTCACCGGAGGCGATAAACAGCCCTTGATCGGTGTACAATCGGATCCGCGCGAGGATCAGCGGTGTGCCACGACGCTTCTCGTCATGTTTGTGCAGGTGAATTTTTGCGTCCAGCACGTTCATATCCTGGTCGCGCTGGTCGAAGCGATCGATCAGATCGACGACCCAGTCGTAATCGACATCACGGAGATACTCCGTGCCGTAGACCTCAACCGGGCGGTTGCCGCCGGCCTCCCACGTCAGCGAGTCGAGGATGTCCGTCCGCGTAACAATGCCGGCCGGACTGCCGTCATCGCCGTGTACGACCAACGAGGCCGACTCGGTCTCAAGCATCTGGTCGGCAGCCACGTCGAGGGTCTTCTCGGGCGTGATGGTGCGCACCGGCGAGACCATGATGTCGCGCACCGGTAGATCAAGCATCCGGTCGAGTTCGCCTTCGCGAGCACCGAAGCCGCCCTGGCGGGACCGGCCGGAACTGTTCGAGATCTCGCCGCCGTGGGGATCCGTGCCGCCTGGATCGCCGCCCTTCGACTGGCTCGTGGGGCGGACTGTGACGTCGGTGACGTCATAGAGGCTGAGAATGCCGATTACGCTGTCATCCTCGACGACCGGCAGGTGGGTGATCCGGTTCTCACGGAGGAGATTCAGCGCCTTCCCAAAGCCCGTCTCTGGTGTGACTGAGACGAGGTTGTCGCTGTAGACATCATCGACGGTGGCCGCATCGAGGTACGGCTGGACCGCCTCAAGAATGCCATCGGAGGTGACGACGCCGGTGAGCGACCCGCCCTCGAACACCGGGAGAAAGTGCGTGTCGCTATCGATCATCAGCCCCGCCACCTTCCGGATGTCCTCGTCGGGAGTCAGCCGCGGGACGTTCCGCACGATCGATGCCAGTTTCTGATCCGGCTGGAGGTGCGACGTGGCGAGCTGGCGACGGGTCACCACGCCAGCGAATCCGTCGTCCTCGTCAATGACCGCGACCCCGCGGACGGAAGGGTCCTCAAAGACGCCGACAAGCTTCGAGACCGTCGTCTCCGGCGAAAGCGATTCGTACTCCGGCGAGACCACGTCGGAGATATCCATATGTGAACCACCACTCTCTATGGTTTAATCATTGTCGTCCGCTCGTTCGGACCCCTCGTCAGTGAGATACTCCCCGGAGACCGAAACAGATAGGCCGGTCCCGTGTTCAAGTAGCTGAGTGAAGCATGTCCCTCACCCGAGTGTTCTCGCTGCTCAACACGCTGTTTGTGTACGGTCTCGCGCTTGTCGGCCTCGCAACGGTCCTCTTTATGATCGTCGCCTACGGCTGGGATGGCGAACCGCCTGAGATCAGCCTCACCGCCGAAGAGTGATTGTACCGACCACGGACGCCTTCATCGTCTCCGATTGACGACCGCTCGTGTTTTCTGCGCCTCACGTCTGATTGACTCGTTAGTATTATTATGTCGTATATGTGTTGTTTATTGCAGCAATCATGTCACGTGGAAGCCAGGGGGGAGCTTCCCGCTATCCGATCGCACTCGAGGGGTTACTCACGGCGGCCGTGGTGTGCGACCGCGATGGACAGATCTTGCGGACCAACCGCCGCGCCGCTGACGTGCTCGGGTATTCCCAGGATCGTCTTGAGACACTGTCGATCGTTGACCTATGTGCTGATGCCGACCAATGGCCTCCGGAAGTCACCCCGAAGGCCGATGGTGGCGGTGTCGTGACTCACCAACGGATCGACCGTGCGGATGGTCCGCCGGTCCCTGTGGAGATCGGGGTTACATCGATCACCGTTGAAGACGAGACCCGGTATCTCACGCAGGTCCAGCCACTTGCGGGCCGGGCACACCGGCGGATTGACCAGTGTGCGACGGTGCTCGACGAACTCGAGTACGCCGTCTATGCGACTGATCCTGACTGGACTATCGAGTATGTGAACGCCACCTTTGAGGACCTCTTCGGGTACGCGCCCGCAGAGGCTGTCGGGGAGAATGTCGCCGAGCTACTTGCCTCAGGTGCTCATGATCAGGCCTACTACGATGATATCCGAGCCACAATCGAGACTGGCCACCGATGGGATGGTGAGATCATCAACGAGAATGCGGACGGCGAGCACGTTCGTGTCTACCTGAGCATCTTTCCGGTCGAGACGGACGGCGAGCGGGCGTTCGTCGCACTGGCCGAACCGGCGACCGCAGAGGATGCCGTCCAGCGGCTCCGCACCCAGCGGGACACGCTCCAGATGCTCAACCGCATCCTCCGTCACGACGTACGCAATGATCTCCAGATCATCCGGGCGGCGGCCGATCAACTCGAAGATGGAACCTATCTCGAGTATATCCAGACCAGCGTCGACAGCGCAATCACCACCACTGAGACAGCCAGAGCGGCCGCCAAGGCAATCCTCGAACGGAACGTCTCGCTTGAACCGATGGCTCTCCACGATCCTATCGTCTCGGAGGCCGAGGTGGCCGCTGATGCCTTCGCGGATGCAACCGTCAGTGTTGATGTGCCGCGGGATGTGACAATCCGGGCTGATGAAATGCTCCCGTCGCTGTTTCAGAACCTGATGATGAACGCTCTTGAGCACAACGACGCCGAGACACCGCAGGTTATGGTGACAACGACGACGGACACTGAGAGCATCACGGTTCGCGTCACGGACAATGGTCCTGGGATGCCGGCGACGGTTCGTGATACCCTCGTCGACGGCCCCCTCGATCCGACGACGGACGACGGACTCGGCCTCGGGCTGTACCTGGTCCGGGCACTGATCGACCGATACAATGGAACGATCGCCATCCACGAGGCTGACCCACGTGGTACGGTCGTTGCGCTGACGTTCCCGCGAGCTGATGGGGTGTGAGGGGGCGCGTCCCTGGCCCGCCAGTGAGGTGAGGAACCGACACAACCTTCAATATAGAAAATTGACCTGTTTGTGAAGGCATGGAACGGCAGGACGATACGGGGGCGACCGTTCACCTCAATATCGACGCGTTGACCGCTGTGACGCTTCTTCACGACGCCGATGGCGATATTACTGCGGTCAACCAAGAGGCGGTCGACCAACTTGGGTATCCACGGGCCCATCTTCGGGCGATGACGGTTGAGGAACTCCTTGTTGAGGCGGAGGACTGGCCTCCCGAGACGGATCTCCCAAAGAATGCACAAGGGCAGTCGATCCGCCACCACGACGGAACCATCCTTGATGGGGAGATCACGCTCCGCCCGCTTGAGGCCCCCGAGCCGTATCTGCTGCAGCTTCGGTTTGAGGACGTCTCGGATCCGGCGCGATCGCCGCGTCGCGTCGCCCAGTACCAAGCCATTCTTGACGAACTTGAGTACGCCGTCTACGCGACGGACGCAGACTGGCAGATTGAGTACGTCAATCCAGCGTTTGAAGACCTTTTCGGCTACAACGCCACCGAGGCCATTGGTAAGGACGTTGAGGCCCTGTTGGCCTCTGGAGAGCATGAGGATAGCTTCTATGCGGATCTTCGGTCGACTATTGAGGCCGGCCATCGATGGGACGGCGAGGTCATCAATGAAACGGGGACGGGCGACACCACGCGGGTTCACGTCACCATTCTCCCAGTGGATGTTGCGGACTCTCGGTCGTTTATCGCCCTCGCCGAGGACGTAACCGGCGCGTACTCGACCCAGCGGCTCCAACAAGAACGCCGGACACTCCAGATGCTCAATCAGGCGATGCAACACGACATCGAAACCGACCTCGAACGCGTCCAAGAGGCGGTTGATCAGCTCCGCAATCGCGGACTTGTCGCCGATACCGAGCAGTTCACACAACTGACGACGGCTGCCAGCGATGTCCTTCGCACTGTTGATCAGGCCCGTAGCACGATACGCGCGGTGATTGAACGCGAGAGTCCACTCCGGCCGTTGCGGATCGCTCCGACC
>JBKHFN010000143.1:0-4530 GCA_046540195.1 Salinarchaeum sp. | reverse complement strand
GCCCATCAAACGGGTGTTTCGTACAGACCGTGATCCGTTTGCCTGGCCGCACGCCCATCGAGTGGAGATTCCGTCGTCCACACTCGACACACTCAATCGTTCCTGTTTCGCCACACTCCAGATCAACAAGTCGCTTACACTGCCCGCGCTTTCGTGGACAGCCTCGCCGGCGACAGCCCGACCCGTCGGCCTCGCAGTCGGGCGACGACTGAGCTGTCTGGTTGTGTTTTCGTGAATTCATTTAGGGCCACCTAATCTCCGGATATGTGAAGTTCGGGGACAATCGCACATAACCGTTCACTGTGTTACCAGAATCTGGGAACGGTGCCCCCTGTTTGATCGCGCCACCGCACGCTGGCTCGCTAAAACGGTTGGGTTGACGATTGCTATAGGGGGTTAGACGAGCGCGTCAGCCACCTTCTCGATCGGGTGTGGCGGCTTCCCGTGTTGCTGTTCGTAGTCGAGCAACTGCGACCGACAGGAGGTGCCGGGCGCGACGACCGCTTGGGCTGGTGGCTCGTCGACAGCGTCGAGCAGGAGTCGCCCGATGGCCTGGCTCATCGAGTAGTGTTCGGCCTCGTGGCCGAAGGAGCCGGCCATCCCACAGCAGGTGGTATCGAGCACGTCGACATCATATCCTGCCCGCCGGAGGACGCCAACCGCATGGTGTTCCCGGCCGGCGGCGGTCTGATGACAGTGGCCGTGGTACGACAGCGTCTCGTCGGTATCGAGCGCGTCGTCCAACCGGAAGCTGTCGAGATACTCCATGACGCTGTAGGTGTTGTCGGCGACGGTCTCGACATCCTCACCCGAAAGCAGATCGAGATAGTCCTCCTGGTACATCACCGCATCGCTGGGTTCGACGCTGACGACATCCCAGCCGTCAGCAACACGCGGAGCGAGCGCGTCAACGTTCTCGCTGGCGGTCGCCCGCGCCCGATCAAGCAGGCTTTTCGAGTGGGCCGGCCGGCCGCTGTCGCTTACCTCCTCTGGCATCTCGACGTAGACGCCGGCAGTCCCACGCCGCGGCAACCGAAGCCGAGCCGACAGCGACCGACGAATGAGCGAGGACTACCTCCACGAGCCGATCGGTGAGATTCAGACGCCGTTCGAGACGCTCGAGGGAATGCCGATCCAGCCCGCAAGCGACGAGAGCACGCAGGGAACGGTCGTCGTCGACCCGGCCTACGAGGCGGGGCTTGCCGACCTCGATGGCTTTTCGCACTGCATCCTGATCTATCAGTTCCACGCCGGCGACGACGACTACAGCCTCCGGCCGACGCCGTTTCTCGACGGCACCGAGCGGGGGCTGTTTGCGACCCGCGCCCCGAACCGACCCAACGGGATCGGCCTGTCGATCGTCGGTGTCGAGTCGGTCGAGGGTCGAGAACTCACCGTCTCAGGGATCGACGTGGTCGACGGAACACCACTGTTTGATATCAAGCCGTTCGTCCCGCAGTTCGACGTGCCCGCAGAGATGGCCGCCGGCTGGGTCGATGAGACTGATGCGGGCGTCGAGTCGATGACCGCCGACGATCGGTTTCGCTGAGTTGCTGGCGATCAGAGCCGGTCACAGTCGGCCGGCGTGGTCGCCTCGCAGTGGGACGTACACGGAAGGTCGGCGCGGTCGCTGAGAGAGTCAATCTGAGCCGCGTCGAGTTCGGTTGCGATCCGACCGGCCTGTTCCGCCAGGAGTTCGATCCCGAATTGGTCGGCGAAACACGCTTCGACGGCACACCGGCCGAATAGCAGTCGCCGGGCGAGGCGATCGCCGCGGGCGGTCAACTCGACACCGTGGTAGCGTTCGTACGTGAGCAGTCCAGCGTCAGCAAGTGCTTTGCTCATGCCGGTGACGCTCGCTCCGCTGACGCCGAGGTAGTCGGTGAGTTCGCGGTTGCTCACCGGCGACCCGTCTTGGAGGCGTCGGTAGAGCACCCCACAGAGATACCGCTCCTCGGCGGGGGTCACCTCGTCCGTCGGCGGCAACTCGTCGGCCGAGTGGTCGTTGTGACACATCGTCCGCGCCCTCGGTTAGTCACCGCCGGTGGTGTCGGTCGTCCAGTAGACGACCGTCCGACCGGTCTTCCGGCGGCGCAACGGGCCCTCGCTGACGAGGTTGTTGAGGTGTTGGCGGGCCGACTCCGTCGAAATCCCCAGCACGTCGCCGACATCGGTGCTGGTCACGACCGGCCCTTCGACCGCCTCGAAAACCCCGAGAACGTCCTCGCCGGTGACCGAATCAGCGAACCGCCCGTGGGCGTCGCGCTTGCGCCCGCGACGCTTGCGCCCGCGACGCTTGCGGCGGTCGCCGTCACAGTCGCCCGGTTTGGATCGGTTTTTGTCGTCGTGATTGTCCCGATGATGTGGGCCGTTGCCATCGTCGTTGCCCCGGCGATGTGGCCCCTGGCCATCACGTTTGCCGCGGTGATGCGGGCCCTCGCTATCACGTTTGCCGCGGTGATGCGGGCCCTTGCCACCTTGTTTTTGCTGCCCACGCGTCCCCTCACCGCAGCCCGTTGCGGTCTCCGCCCTGTTGTCGCCGTTGCCGTTTGGTGCCTTAGCGTCGACTACGAACCCCCGAGACATAAACCATTTGCTAGTACCAATATGGTACTCATAGAATGGTTGGCGGAGTTATAGATCGATCTGCGAGCCAGCACCGACCCGCAGGAAGTCCTCGTCGAAGGCGTCGGCGAGGGTTCGCCGGGCGAGTCGGCCGGTGCAGTGGGTGGGGGCGATCCGCTCGATCCGGCCGGTAAGCCACTCGACGATCGGCTCGATCTTATCCGGATCGTTCGACCGGAGGTGAGTTCCACCGACAACGGTCGTAACTGACTCCGCAAAGATGTCGTTGGCGTAGCTCACGGTGTTTCTGAGCCCGGCGTGACAGCAGCCGACGACGAGCGCGATACCGTCGTCAGTTTTGACGGCCAGCGACTGATCGTCCCACACGGGGTCATCGACCCGCTCGCCGTCGACGATGTGGGTGCCGGTGCGGCTGTCGGGATACTCGCGGGGAATCTCCCCAAGTGCGTGGATCCCCGGTACGACCTCAATCGGATCGCTGTGGGTGGTGACATCGACCGTGGCGGCGAGCCAGTCGCGGTCGTACGGCATCCCGATCGGCTCCTCGTCGTGGTATTTTGCCTCGAATGCTGCCGGATGGCAGTACAGCTCGGTTGCGTCATCCAGAAACGCCGGCAGTGCGGTGGTGTGGTCGTAGTGGCCGTGGCTCAAGACAATCGTCTCGAAGGGGCCAACCCCGAGGGTGGCGGCGTTGTCGGCGGCGACGCCGGTCTGGCCGGCATCAAAGAGGAGTCCATCGATGGCGGCTGCAAACCCCCACTCGGCGGTGAGCCCCGTTGGGCGTGAGCCGGCGACCGCATTATCGGCGAGAATGGAAAGTGTTGGCATTCACCGTGGATGTTGCTGGCCCAGCCTCGAAAACCCAGTGGTCGTTGAGTGGTTGATGTTCAGCAGGACACAGTCCGTCGATAATCCGGAGATCGATATTGATCTCGACGCCGGCGTACAGAATCTGTTACAGGCTAAATCCGTTGAGCGTCTCGGGATTAGCGACATGCATCGGCCGACCGCCTTCGACTAGTGCCTCGATATCGTTGACCGTGAGCGTGCTATGGCGGTCGATGACATCCTGGGAGGCCGAGGCGATGTGCGGCGTCGTCACGACGTTGTCCATCTCCAACAACGGATCGTCGTCGGCAATCGGTTCTTCGGGGTAGACATCGAGGGCTGCCCCGCGAATCTCGTCGGCTTCTAATGCCGCAACAAGCGCGCCGTCTTCGAGCAGTGCCGCCCGGGCGGTGTTGACAAAGTAGGCCTCATCCGGCATGGCGGCGAACTCCTCGGGGCCGAACATGTTGCGGGAGCCCGGCGCGACCGCGGCGTGGAGGCTGACCACATCGCTTTGCGAGCAGAGATTCTGCAGGTCAGTCATCTTTTCGACGCCGAAGGGCTCCATCTCGACGTGGTCGACGAAGGGATCGTAGGCGATGACATCCATCCCGAACCCATCGCGGGCGCGCTTGGCGACCCGCCGGCCGATACGGCTGAAGCCGACAAGGCCGAGCGTACGGCCGCCGAGTTCCGGCCCGCGGAGCGTGGTGTAGGGCGACTCAGAGCCGATCCCCCAGGTCACGTCCTCGCGCTCGCCGCCCGCCGCGGCGTCGGACTTGGGTTCACCGGTATCTTGCCCCTGTCGTAGGCGGTGGTGGGCGCGGGCGATGTTCCGCGTCGCCGCGAGCAACAGTCCCATGGTGTGATCAGCAACCGTCTCGGCATTCCGACCGGGGGCGTACAGCACCGGGATACCACGTTCAGTTGCCGCCTCAATGTCAACGCTGGCCTCTGGGCCACCGCGGGGACAGGCGATCAACTGGAGATCGGTAGCGTCCATGAGTTCAGCCGGTACACCTTCGAACCCCGAAATGAAGATGTCGACGCCTGCGAGCCGATCTTTGAGTGTCTCAACCGGCATCCGCCCGTCACGGTTCTCGATTGGATCGAACT
>JBKHFN010000142.1:0-4532 GCA_046540195.1 Salinarchaeum sp. | reverse complement strand
GGGGGGCCAGGTGCTCGGGTGCAACTACGCCAGTGCTGATCTCCCCGTCGACCAGCTACTGTACGTCGGTGGCGGCCAGTTCCACCCTGTCGGACTGGCGATGGAACACCCCGACAAGGACGTGGTGATTGCGGACCCGGTGAACAACCTCGTAACCGACGCGACCGCCGAGGAGTTCATCAAACAGCGCTACGGCGCCGTCCACCGCGCGATGGACGCCGAGACCTGGGGGGTCGTCTACTGTACCAAGATCGGCCAGGGGCGCTTTGAGCGCGCTCAAGAGATTGTCGCAAACAACGACGACGCCTATCTGATCACCACCGACGAGGTTACGCCCGACCGGCTTCGCTCGTTCGGACTCGACGCATACGTCAACACGGGCTGTCCACGGGTCACGACTGACGATGGGGCACAGTTTCCGGCACCATTGTTGACCCCTGGTGAGTACGAGATTGCCGTTGGCAACAAGCCGCTTGACTCGCTATCCTTCGATACCTTCCATGGGACCTGGTGAACAGAAATATTACTCATAGCCATCAGCGAACCTTTTTGTATTCGCCGGGAGTATGTTACGGTGATGGCGTCCCGACGGACTCTGGCCCAGCAACTGGGCGTTGTAGCCGACTTTGAGGACCCCCGGGTCGATCTCGAGCAGTACACGACGCCGCCCGAACTCGCCGCTACCATCGTTCACGATGCGGACCTCCGCAGTGACATCGAGGACCGCATCGTAGTTGATCTCGGCGCCGGGACCGGTATGCTCGGACTCGCGGCCGCTCTCAGAGGTCCTCGACTGGTACTCGGACTCGAACTCGATCCCGACGCGCTCCAGACAGCGTTGGCGAATGAACGCCGGGTCGCAAGTCAGACGGTCGTCGAATGGATCAATGCCGACGCAACTCAACCGCCGATCACCCCGCCGCATACGGAGACCACCGTTCTGATGAACCCGCCGTTCGGTGCTCAACACGACAATCGTGGCGCCGACCGCCGGTTTCTCACCGCCGCTGCCGAGCTCGGAGGCGTCTCTTATTCGGTGCACAACGCCGATAGTCGTGAATTCATCGAGGCCTTCGCCGCCGATCACGGCGGGACCGTCACCGCCGCTTTCGCCGCCGAACTTGAGATTGATCACCAGTTTGCCTTCCACGAGGCCGACTCGAAAGCGATCGACGCCGAGGTCTTTCGCATCGAGTGGACGATTCAGTAGCGCTCTTTTGTCGCGATCGGCGTTCGCGTGCCGTTGTGGTTCACGACTACCGTCGGGCCGTTCTGTAGCGACGAGACGGTGATCGTCAGCCAGTCGACGACCACGGTTTCGTTTCGGGCGGGTAACCGCGTGATCGTCGTCTCGTTGGGTGATCTGATGCGAAGGGCAAACTCACCGTCCTCAGCGACGAAGAGCTGAAATCGGTGATCATCGACGTATACCGTTGACGTTGAGGCGTTGGATGCAAACGCCTGTACGGTCCTGTTGTCCGCGGTGAGATCGACCGTGTAAACTGTTTCCCCTCCGAGTACGTCCCACCCGGTCCGGTCAACATCGACCGTCTCCGACCACCCCACGCCACCAACAGTGACCGTTTCGTGACCGGTCGAAGCGAGTCGACTGGCAGAGATCTGCTGCGTCCAGACGTGCCGGCGATCGCTACTGACGATCACACCGCTGGTGTTGATCGCGGCGAGTTCGAATCCCGGCGCCTCGATAACCGGGACGATGCGATTGCGCACCTCCTCCTGATAGGTGACTGTGTAGTCTCCGACCGCGACTGACTCGTTGATCGGTGGCGGATCGGCCGTGTCGGTACTGAGATTCAGCGGGATGGCCGGACCGATCAGTGTCGCCAGGATCAGGCCAACGGCAACCATTGCTGTCTGGCGGCGCGTTGGAACAATCTCGAAGTGACCAACGGCCGGCAGCGGCCGCTTCGATCCAACGACGGCACCTACCAGCACGAGGGCAACAAGCACCACGAGAATCACGCCACCGGCCCGGTAAAGCACGTAGGTGTCGTCACCAGCGTATCGGTAGACCGCCCAGAGCTGCTGGCTGATGGCATACAGTATCACGGCCACAAAAAATCGTCCAGGTGATGGGCGGGTTCCACGGCGGTGGGCGAGCGCGACTCCGAGAAAGATGCCAAAAAGAAAGCCGATTGCGTGTCCTTGAATGGCAACCTCTGCCCATCCAGGAACGGTCGGCGGACTCGGAGTCGCTGCGGCGACGACAACCGGCTCCTTGAGCGCGCGGTAGACGACACGCACGCCGCCGATAGCGAGTACTGCCACGAGCGTCAGTAGTGGTCGTACTACCACAGCGAAGCCAGCGTACGCGAAGACCACTGCAGAGAAGCCAATGACCGGACCGAGTGAGAATGCTGCTGTGAGGATGCCAACCACAAGCGTCACACCCGGGAAAATCAGTGCCGCTCTGACGATGGGAATCTGCCAGAGCGCATCATCCCGGCACGTGGAGCGTCCGCCATCGGAGCGGGGATAATGCCCCCAAAGGTACTCCACAAGCGGGGCGAGCACAACCGTTGCGCTGAGGTTGCCGATAAGATGTGACGGTGAGGCGTGGGTAAATCCCGCCGTCAGCATCCCTGTCGGATAGAGGTACGACCAGGCCCGAAACGGCACCACCAGAGGATCATCCCATGTCCAGAAGCCACGCTGGAGGAACAGATACACGCCGAGGAGTCCGAGCACGACGAGCACCGATCCCACCGGGATACCGTAGATGAGCCGAGCCCGGAGCTGGCGGATCCATCGCCGATCGTCGAAATACCCGACCGCTACGAACGCGCCTGCTAGCGACACGATGAGGGCCGCCGCAAACACCCGGTCCATGCACATAGCAGTCGTGCGATTCGCTTAGATGCCTCGGTGACCTGCGCGCTTCGAAACGCTCAAACACGTGACGCGAATACTGTAGGTATGGACTTGCGGGTTATCGAGAGTGACGAGACAGAACTCGCTATCGAGATCGCCGGCGAGGATCACACGTTCATGAATGTCCTCAAGGGCGCGCTCCTTGAGACCGATGGCGTCGCCGCGGCAACCTATGACGTGAATCCCGAACAATCAGGGGGGCAGACGGAGCCGATCCTGACGATCAAGACTGATGGGAACGTCGAACCTCTCAACGCACTTGAGGCCGGCGCGCGGCGTGTCGGCGACAAAACCAATGCCTTTCGCGACGCTTTCGAGGCTGCACAGGCCTAACGCTTTGGCTGGTTACTGGCGCTTAGGCTCCTTTCTCAAGGAGTCGTTCGCGAATCACTGATTCCCGTAATTCCGTTCACTCTGTGCCGGGTATTTGCACCACTGCCAGTCGAGAACTGGAAGTACGTGTGTCGCAAAACGAGAAAGCCCCGCCCGCAGCAAGTGCGGTAGCGCGAGCAGGGTGGGATAGCTCACTGTCGGATAGGCATGTCCCGCTCGGCGAGGTATGCCTTGGTTTCCTCAATACTGAACTCGTCGAAGTGGAAGATTGACGCGGCAAGTGCAGCATCTGCCCCGGCCTCGGTGAATGCTTCGTACATGTGCTCGGGGTGACCACACCCTGAGGAGGCGATGACCGGGGTGTCGACGGTGTCACAGACCGCCTTTGTCAGCGGAATGTCGTAGCCATCCTTTGTCCCATCGCGATCGATCGAGTTGACGAACAGCTCGCCGGCGCCGCGTTCCTCGGCCGCGTTCGCCCATTCGATCACATCACGTCCGGTACCCTCGCGACCGCCCTTGACCGTACACTCGAACCAGCAGGACTCACCGTCCACGGAGACGTAGTGTTCACCCTGCTCGTCGTACCGACGCTTGGCATCGATCGAGATTACAATACACTGCGAGCCGAACGCGTCAGCCCCCTCGGTGATGAGTGCGGGTCGTTCGATCGCGCCGGTGTTGATCGAGACCTTGTCGGCGCCGGCCCGAAGGGTCTCTTTGATGTCGTCTTTTGTTCGGATGCCACCGCCGACGAGTAACGGAATAAAGCAGGTATCGGCCACCTGCTCGACGGTGTCTAACATTGTCTCTCGTCCCTCCGCGGAGGCGGTGATATCGAGAAACACCAGTTCGTCGGCGCCGGCCTCGTTGTAGTGCTTGGCCATCGCGACCGGATCGCCCGTGTACTCCAGATCCTCGAAGTTGACCCCCGTGTAGACGGCCGCGTTCCCCTCATCATCGAGATCGACATCGATGCAGGGGATCACCCGCTTTGTGAGTGTCATTACGCGGGGGTATGCGGCCGACGGCTAAAAACCATCAGGCGTTAACGCGAGTGAGGGGATTTTATACAATCTGACGAGAATGATGGGCGTATGGCCTCTGACGGCGTCTCGTCCTACGAGCGCACGACAGCACCACAGAGTGAGTATGCCCGCTGGACGGTCTTCGTCGGCGGACTCGTCCTTGCGATCGGGGTGGGACTCACTATCGTCGTTCCGCTGTTGTTTGTGTGACTTCTCCCACGACTATGTCGTGGGCTTTCATCTCGATTCTGTGTAACGCCGGGCGTGATCACGCCACGG
>JBKHFN010000141.1:0-4579 GCA_046540195.1 Salinarchaeum sp. | reverse complement strand
AGCGGCTTCCCTTCGAGGAGGAAGAACAGGACGTGATGAGCGTCTTTCACGACGTGCGACGCGATCTCGGACTCAAAGACTGATCTCCTGCCCGTCCAGTTTCGCTCAGTTTCTGTGGGTCCATCGGCTTCAACTCATTGAGTACATTTATTATGGATGATAGATCATGGTAGTGTGGGAACATATACCGGGCCAAGAGATAGCATAAAATGTTCCCGGAAATAAACCCATGCCTGAGTATGACTTCGGCGGCAAGGTGGCGTTCGTCACCGGCGCCGCACACGGCCAGGGCGAATCACACGCAATCAACTATGCGAAACACGGTGCCGACGTTGTCGTTACCGATATCTGTGAAGACATCGAGTCGAATCCGTATCCAATGGGAACGGGTGACGAACTCGAAGATACTGCCCAAAAAGTCGAGGATGAAGGCCAGGAGGCGCTCGCGATCCAGATGGACGTGCGCGAGGAAGATCAGATCGAGGCAGCTGTCGAAAAAGCGCTCGACGAGTTCGGTAAGATCGATATGCTCGCCAATAACGCTGGCATCTGGAACATGGCCGACCTGACACAACTGGACGAACGGCAGTGGGACGAACTCGTCGACACGAACCTGAAGGGCGTCTGGCTCTGCTCGAAGCATGTCGGCCAACACTTCATCGAACGCGGCGACGGCGGCAAAATCGTCAATACCTCATCGACTGCGGGCTTTACCGGCATTCCCGGTGGCGGTCACTACGTCGCCGCGAAACACGGTGTTCGTGGGCTGACGAAGACGCTGGCGCTTGAACTCGCCGAATATGACGTCAACGTAAACACCGTCGCGCCGACTGGCGTTGACACCCCTCTCACGGCGGGTATGATGGAGGCGTACGGCGAGGAGACGATGGGTGAGATGATCGAGGTAACCGGCCCGTTCAACGTCTTCGGCGACGGCGGGATGATCGAATCCCAGGACATTAGCGAGGCGTTCATGTGGCTCTCCAGCGATGCCGCCCGCTATGTCACTGGTACCACAATAAAAGTAGACGCCGGATTCACCGCGAAATAATCATAATGGTATCATACAACTTCGACGGAAAGGTTGCGTTCGTCACTGGCGCCGGGCACGGTCAGGGACGTTCACACGCGCAGCACTATGCCAAACACGGTGCCGACGTGGTCGTCACCGACATCAAGCATAACATGGACACCGTTCCCTATGACCTTGGCACGACCGACGAACTCAACGAAACGGCCAACCTCGTCGAGGATGAAGGCCAGGAGGCGTTGGCTATCGAGATGGACGTTCGCGACGAGAGTCAGGTCGAGGCGGCTGTCGACCAAACCCTCGACGAGTTCGGTAAGATCGATATTCTCGCCAATAACGCCGGCATCGTTACCGTTTCTGATGCGACTGAATTGGACGAGGCGATGTGGGACGAGGTACTCGACACGAACCTGAAAGGCGCCTGGCTCTGCAGCAAACACGTCGGAAAGCATTTTATCGACCGCGGCGACGGCGGCAAGATCGTCACGACCACCTCACAGGCAGGGTTAACCGGGAATCCAGGAATCGTTCACTACGTTGCCTCGAAGTGGGGTGTGGTTGGTATCACGAAGACGTTGGCGCTTGAACTCGCCGAGTACGATGTCAACGTCAACGCCGTCGCCCCATCAGTCGTGAACACACCGATGGTCCCCGGAATGGTCGAAGCCTACGGAGAAGAAGCGTTAGCCAGCATCGGCGAGGTCGCTGGGCCGATGAACATCTTCACGCCGGAGGATCCGGGTATCGACCCGCGCTACATCAGCGAGGCGTACATGTGGTTGTCCAGCGACGCCGCACGCTACGTCACCGGTATTGTGTTACCAGTCGACACCGGCCACACCGCAAAATAACCTAGAACAATGCCAGAGTATGACTTCAGCGGTCAGGTGGCGTTCGTCACCGGTGCCGCACACGGCCAGGGCCGATCGCACGCACAGCACTACGCGAAACACGGCGCCGACGTCGTCGTTACTGATGTCTCCGGGGATGTCGACTCAGTTCCGTACGATCTCGGTACGGCGGACGAACTCGACGAAACGGCGAGCCTTGTCGAGGAGGAAGGCCAAGAAGCGCTCACGATCGAGATGGACGTCCGTCACGAGGACGAGGTCGAATCAGCCGTCGACAAGGCGGTCAATCATTTTGGCCAGATCGACATCCTGGCCAACAACGCAGGGATCGTCACGATCTCGGATATGACCGAGATGGACGAGGCGATGTGGGACGACATGCTCGATACCAACCTGAAAGGCGTGTGGCTGTGTGCGAAGCACGTCGGCCAGCACTTCATCGAGCGTGGCGACGGCGGCAAGATCGTCTCCACCTCCTCGACCAACGGACTCATCGGCTCGCCCGGCAACGGCCACTACGTCGCCGCGAAGCACGGCGTCGTTGGCCTGACGAAGACGCTGGCGCTTGAACTCGCCGAATACGACGTCAATGTCAATTGCATCTGTCCGACCGTTGTGAACACGCCGATGATCACGGGGATGTTGGAGGCCTACGGCGAGGAAGTTCTCGGAGATATCGGAGATCTCACGGGGCCGATGAACGTCTTTCACCCTGAAGACGCGGGTATCGAGGCGTCCGACATCAGCGAGGCGTATATGTGGCTCTCCAGCGATGCCGCCCGCTACGTGACCGGAATCGCGCTCCCAGTAGATGCGGGAACTACCGTGAAATAAACACAGAACGATGGTAACCTACGACTTCAGCGGCAAGGTGGCGTTCGTCACCGGCGCCGCACACGGCCAGGGCCGATCGCACGCACAGCACTACGCGAAACACGGCGCCGACGTCGTCGTCACCGACATCGGTCACAACGTCGATTCGGTTCCGTACGACCTCGGGACGAGCGAGGAACTGGAGGAGACTGCGAGTCTGGTCGAGGACGAGGGCCAAGAGGCGCTCTCGATCGAGATGGACGTCCGCGACGAGAACGACGTCGCGGCCGCCGTCGACGAGGTAGTCGGCCACTTCGGCCATATCGATATTCTTGCCAATAATGCCGGAATCGTATCAATGTCTGACGCAGTCGAGATGGACGAAGAGATGTGGGACGAGATGATCGACACGAATCTCAAGGGCGTCTGGCTGTGCGCGAAGCACGTCGGCCAGCACTTTATCGACCGCGGTGACGGCGGGAAGATCGTCTCGACCGCTTCGACTGCGGGGGCGATCGGGATCCCTTCACAAGGGCACTACGTCGCCGCGAAACATGGAGTCGTCGGCTTGACGAAGACACTCGCCTTGGAACTCGCCGAGTACGACGTCAACGTCAACTGTATCGGGCCGACGGGGATCGATACGCCGATGATATCGGGTGTCAACGAGGCTTATGGTGAGGAAGCGCTCGCTGAGGTGACAGAGATAACCGGTCCGTGGAACGTTTTCGGAGACGGCGGGATGCTCGAGTCGGAAGACATCAGTGAAGCGTACATGTGGCTCTCCAGCGACGCTGCCCGCTACGTGACGGGGATCTATCTTCCAGTTGACGCCGGATTCCTCGCGAAATAGTGGCGCAAGGGATTGCCACACGAGGTGATTCCAAGCGCTATTCTCCCCAATACGAGGCCAATCCAACAGCCATCGCAGTCCCGGCAACGAACGCGACCGCCAACGTGGTTGGTTCCACAGCTTCACGATACACCCACGCCAGCGAGCCGGCGACGAAGAGGTTGACGCTGCCCCAAACCGCATTCGCTACTGCGCTTGACTCTGGCCCCATCGGCGTCATATGCCGTTCTCCGGTGATTCCCTTCACGAAGTGCGGGACAGCGTTCGATCCGAACAGGCCAATCGCGGCGAAGATCACAAGCTCGACAGGGGTCACCATGGATGTCCTGTTGGGCTGTATGTTAATAGATGTCATGGGCACCACAAAGTAAACCTTATCATGGTAACAACAGATCTGTCGTGTTGACCTACGACTTCGACGGCAAGGTTGCCTTCGTCACCGGTGCGGGCCGGGGGCAGGGACGCTCCCACGCCCATTACTACGCAAAACACGGTGCTGATGTCGTAATACTCGGCGGCAGCCGCGGCATCGAAACGAGCCCGTACCCCCTCGCCTCAGAGGCCGACTTGGCGGAGACCGCTAAAATCGTTGAGGAGGCGGGCGGGCGATCACTCGTCGTCAGTGCCGACGTCCGTAACGAGGCAGCGGTCGAGGCCGCCGTCGATACGGCACTCGACACGTTCGGGAAGATCGACATCCTCGCCAATAACGCCGGCATCTGGAACGTCACTGACCTCGTAGAGATGGACGAACAACAGTGGGATGAACTGGTTGACTCCGATCTCAAAGGGACGTGGCTCTGCGCGAAGCACGTCGGTCGGCATTTGGTCGACCGTGGCGACGGTGGCAAGATCGTCTCCACCGCCTCGACCGCAGGCCTAGTCGGCGCTAAGGGTTCGGGTCACTATACGGCCGCCAAACACGGTGTGGTTGGCCTGACCAAAACGCTCGCGCTCGAACTAGCGCCCCACGACGTGAACGTCAACGCGGTTGCTCCGACTGGCGTCGCGACACCGATGATCGACGGGATC
>JBKHFN010000140.1:0-4623 GCA_046540195.1 Salinarchaeum sp. | reverse complement strand
GAAGGTGCCGAGTTCGGCGGCGGTCTCACGGGAAAGAAACGCGTGATGGGGGGTGACCTCGCAGGTAACGTTGGCCGCTTCGGCGGCGTGATCAACCGCCTCGGGAGTGGAGGTGTGTGCAACGTGCAACTGGGCGTCGGTCTTCGCAGCGACGGAGGTTGCGCGCTCGACAGCGGCGATTTCGGCTGCTGGCGGTCGGTAGCGACTCCACCGTTCGGCATCTGCGTCGCGGCCGACCCCTGTCGCCCCGTCGAGGGCCGTCGGATCGAAGTACTCACTGTCCTCGGCGTGGACGGTTACGGGGATATTCGCCTCGCTGGCACGCTTGACCGCAGCCACAAACGTCTCATCGCCGATACCCATCGAGCCCGTCGAGTCGGCCATGAAAACCTCTCCAAGCGCAAACAGCGGACGCTCAAGGAGGGTTGCTGGCTCCCAGGCATCGGTCACACCACCGTTAAGGCCATAATCGACAAGTGACTCAGCGGCGCGGATAGCCTTCTCGTCGAAGGCGCTGCCCGAGATTGTCGGCGGGTTAGTGTTTGGCTGATCGACGACCGTCGTCACTCCACCGGCGGCTGCCGCCCGACTGCCGGAATGGAAGGTTTCCTTGTGTTCATAACCCGGTTCACGAAAGTGGACGTGGACATCAATCGCGCCGGGCATGAGCGTCCGTCCCGCCGCATCAAGGAGTACCTCGTCCTCGCGCAAAGCGAGTGACTGCTCGACGGCAGTAATCGATCCGTCGGTGATACGAATGTCACGGCGGCGGCCGTCGGGCAGCTGCGCAGCGGTGATCAGCATCGTGCCCGAAACTGGACGGGCCTGACTCCTAAAACACTCGTTTGGACCGGTCGCCGCAGCAGGTGGCTTTTTCAGCGGAGATGGTATACCCCTTTGAGATGCTGACGATTCCGAGCACGGCGCTGGAACACTTTGAGTTAGTCACCCGGTTTAACTCACCGTATGTGGCTCACGACCGCGGCCGGGCGGTTGATCTGTACCCACCGGCAGGACACGCCCCGTCGCCGGTTGCCGGGACAGTGATTGATCATCTGACGGTTGAGACGCCGTCTCGTCCGTATGCGGCCCCTGAGGATCATCTGCTGCTCATCGAGACCGAGACCCAACGATACCGTCTCGAGACTGGCCAACAGGCGATCGTTCGTGTCATGCATGTCGAACCGACCGTGTCTGTCGGTGAGCATGTGTCGGTTGGCGACTCGCTGGGACGACCGATTCGGTCGGGATTTTTCGCGCCGTGGGTTGACAATCATCTCCACGTTGGCTTCCGGCAGCCAGACGCAAATCTCACCCGAGCGTCTGGGTCACTTCCACTGTCGCTTGATATTGAGGTCGATCCGCTCAGGTGGGACGGGACCGGCGTCGTACGCGAAGTCGGAGAGACCTTTGTGATGCTCGACGCGCCGACGCATCCAGCACCCGGCGATCAGTTTGTTGGGATTGGTGCGCCCGATGCCGGTGTTGTACTCGATGGAGGGCTTCCACACTTCGAGCGCGGCGGAACCTTCGGACGGTCGGCGCCAACAGTACGACTGCTCGGGGCAACCTTCGAGCGGACTGATGACGGAACCTTCCCGTGGACGGATCGGACCGTCCGTGTCAACGGTGAGCCGGTATTGGGCCTTTCGTTGTTCGCCGCCCGAACAGACCGGTTTGGCGCGCGGATTATCTGTCCAGACCGGACATTTGAGGTGGGTGATGAACTGACGGTAACGATTGCGTGAGAATCAAAGCGTCCTGACGGAGATTTGAACTCCGGTCCCGGGCTCCGCAAGCCCGGAGGATAGTCCACTACCCTATCAGGACTCACTTACACTTACTGCGGATCCAATTAAAGGGATTTCGGTCTGTCCACCGCCCGGCAATTCAAGGACAACGCTTATGCGCCGGGTAACCGAGTGCATCCATGATATGGGGGTTATCGAAGAGATATACGAGGACCTAGACGCAGACATCTCTCTTGAGGATTACCGCGAGGCAGTCGACGAACGGGTCGAAAAGATGGCTGGACTCGCGGACGAGGAAACAGCCGCCATGCTCGTCGCTCACGAACTTGATGAGTCCGGCGGCACGGTCGACGGGATCGCGGATATCGACGCTGGCATGGACGAGGTCCAGTTCGTCGGGAAGGTCATCTCGGTGGATGAGATCCGGACCTTTGATCGCGACGACGGGGACGCCGAGGAGGGGCACGTCCTCAACGCCGAGTTGGCCGACGAAACCGGGCAGACGCGGGTTGTCTTCTGGGATGCACAGGCGCGGGATGCCGAGGAGTCGCTGACAGCCGGAGATATCCTCCGAATCAAGGGGCGACCGACCGAGGGCTACTCCGGCGTCGAGGTCAATGTAACCGCTGTCGAACCGGCCCCCGATGTCGAGATCGATATCCGCGTTGACGACACCTATCAGATCGAGGAACTCAGTCTTGGACGTTCGAATGTCAATGTCGCCGGACGCGTTCTCGACACCGAGTCAGTCCGGACGTTCGACCGGGACGATGGCTCGGAAGGCCGCGTTGCGAACTTCACTCTCGGCGATCCGACGGGACGCGTCCGGATCACCTGCTGGGATGGGATGGCCGATACCGTCGAGTCGCTGACTGCCGGACAGTCAGTTGAGATTGTTGACGGCTACACGCGTGAGCGGGACGGCGACCTTGAGGTGCACGTCGGCGACCGAGGGGCAGTTGAAGCGCTCAAGGAGCCGATCGAATACGACCCGGAGGCGACACCGATTGAGGCCGTCGAACTAGACCAGACGGTTGATCTGATGGGCGTTGTTCGGTCGGCCGACCCAAAACGAACGTTCGATCGTGACGATGGCAGCCAAGGACAGGTGCGAAACCTCCGGATTCAGGATGATACCGGATCAATCCGGGTGGCGCTGTGGGGCGATCACGCCGATCGTGATATCGGACCCGGCGATACCGTCGCTGTCACCGATGTGCAGATCCAAGATGGTTGGCAGGACGATCTTGAAGCCTCGGCAAACTGGCGCTCAAGCGTCGTACCACTCGGTGATGACGCAATGGCGGCCGAGTTGACCGACGACACGGCGGAAACGACGGATGACGGAGAGGGGGTCGTCCTTTCCTCGTTCGAGGACACTATCGATGAACACACGGAGAGCGATGCTGGCGAAGACGCGGAGTTCACGGGTGTGGTCGTCCAGCCTGGCGACCCGGTGATCGTTGACGATGGCGAGCGCACGGTTACTGTCGAGACGGCGGCCGATGTCGGACTCGGCGACGAGGTGACCGTCCAGGGTCAGTGGATCGACTCGGACCGGATTGACGCTGCCGACGTCACGCAGACGTGACTCACGCGAGAGACACACAAAGCGACGGAAAGGATTAAGACGACGACCGGCCCGAACGTTGGGTATGAGTGTCGAGTTACCGTTCGCCCCGGTGGACGGGATCATTCGGCGGAACGTCGGAGACCTTCGTGTCAGCGCTGACGCCGCCGAACGACTGGCAGAACGGATTCAGACCCACGGGGCGGCGCTCGCCGAGGAGGCGGCCGAGCAGGCGACCGCCGACGGGCGAAAGACGCTGATGGCGGCCGATTTCGACGTCGAAGACGTCCCCAAAAAGAGCGAGGTTGCCCTCCCAATCGCGCCCGTCGACCGGATCGCGCGCCTCCGGATCGGCGATTCATACCGGGTGTCGATGGACGCCCGCGTGGCGCTGGCGACACTACTGGAATCCTATGCCAACGAGATCGCCGATGCTGCCGCCGTACTGACACACCACGCGGATCGGCGGACGGTCAAAGCAGAGGATATCGAGACCTACCTCGAACTGATCGACTCTCAATGAAATGAACTACGGGTTCAGCGAGACGTGTCTCGCACACGAAACCGGGCCTCGACACCCTGAAAATCCCGATCGGCTCCGGGCGATCAAGGAGGGTCTCAAGCGTCGTCACGGTGTTTCGTACGTTGAGGCCGATCCGGTCGACGACGCCACGCTTACCACCGTCCACGAACCCGAGTATATCGAGGACATCAAGGCCTTCTGTGCGAATGGAGGCGGAAAGTGGGACCCCGATACGATCGCCGTCGAAAAGACCTGGGAGGCGGCGCGGGCAAGCGCCGGACTCGCACAGTGGGCGGCCACGGAGGCTCTCGGCGGGGCGCGAGGGCGTCAGACCCCGTTCTCGCTTGGCCGTCCGCCCGGTCACCATGCTATCACGGACGACGCCATGGGATTCTGCTTTGTGAACAACGTTGCGGTTGCCGCACAGACGGCACTCGATGACGGGGCCGATCGTGTCGCAATCGTTGACTTTGATGTCCATCACGGCAACGGAACGGAAGAGATCTTCTACGACCGTCCGGAGGTGTTCTTTGCCTCGATCCACGAGGCCGGGATCTATCCAGGGTCCGGCGATCCGACCGACACTGGCACCGGCGCCGGCGAGGGCCGAACACTCAACATCCCTCTCCCGAAGGGTGCTGGAGACGCCGCCTACCAGCAGACCATCGAGCGACTAATCACTCCCGGGATTCAAGCGGTTGACCCGGATGTCCTACTTATCAGTGCCGGCTTCGATGCGCACGAGTACGACCCTATCTCACGCATGACCGTCAGTAGCG
>JBKHFN010000139.1:0-4625 GCA_046540195.1 Salinarchaeum sp. | reverse complement strand
CCCGCTGCACGAGGAGGGGGCAATCAAGATCCTGAGTGGGAACCTCGCGCCTGATGGCAGCGTGCTCAAGGTCACTGGTGACGACAAGTTCTACCACGAGGGGCCAGCGCGGGTCTTCGAGGATGAAGAGAGTGCAATGGCGTACGTCCAGGACGGTCACATCGAGTCGGGCGACGTCATCGTAATCCGCAACGAGGGGCCCCGTGGCGGACCAGGGATGCGCGAGATGCTCGGCGTGACGGCCGCCGTTGTCGGCCAGGGGCACGAGGACGATGTCGCGTTGCTGACCGACGGCCGGTTCTCCGGTGCGACGCGTGGCCCGATGATCGGCCACGTCGCCCCCGAGTCCTACGTTGGCGGGCCGATTGCCGCCCTTGAGGATGGCGACTGGGTGACCGTTGATGTCGAAGAGCGCACCCTTGCGGTTGATCTCACTGAGGCCGAGATTGACGAGCGCCTGGCTGCCCACGAGCCGCCGGAATCGGCCTACAAAAGTGGCGTCCTAGCGAAGTATGGGACCACCTTCGGTTCGGCCGCCAACGGCGCCGTCACGAATCCCGCCGCGAAGGATCAATAGCGGGACGAAACTGGTTTGCATCGGGAGTGAATAGATCTCCTGTGTCAATTTATCGGAGCGTACGGTCGATTGCCGGCGCGTCGGGCGACGCCATCGTCGATTGGAACGCTGTCCGCACGGCCGCCAAGTCGGCGACAGCCCCTGGACGGATTGAACTGACCGACGACGAGCGGACCGCCTACGCAACCGATATCCGCGAGGCTCGTGATGCTATTCAGGCGGCAGCGGACATCACATTCGACCTCCCGAACACCATCGAGATCCAACATCGCCACCACTGGATCGATCAGAATGCAACGACGTTTCAGCGCGTGATGCAACCGCTAGAGGTGCAGGTGCAGACTGCCGGAGCGATGAGCGATGCTGCCCGGATCATCAACACGGGAAGCATGAGTCTCACCCTGGGTTTTCTCGCCCGAAATGTCCTCGGACAGTACGATCCGCTGTTGTTGGCCGAGCAGCCAGCCGCCGATCACGGACTGTACTTCGTTCATCCGAACATCGAGGCGGCAGCCATTGAACTCAACGTCGAGTTCGACCGGTTCCGCCGCTGGATCGCCTTCCACGAGGTCACCCACGCCGCCGAGTTTGCGCTGGCGCCGTGGCTGCCGGAGTACCTCACCGACCGGCTGACCGAGGGCGTCGAGCACCTCTCTACGGGAACGCTTGATCGTGTGGCCTTCCAGGAGTTACAGACGGCCATGACGGCCGTCGAGGGCTACGCCGAGTTGGTCATGGATGCCGCCTTTGATGATGACCCGAGTGATTTGCGCGAGCGTCTCGACGCCCGCCGACAGAACGCCGGGCCGATCTCGGCGCTCCTCCGACGGGTGCTGGGGCTGAATATGAAACGCCAGCAGTACGAACGCGGACGGGCCTTTTTCGAGACAGTCGTTGATGCCCGCGGACTCACAGCAGCCACCGCCGTCTGGGAGAGCCCGGAAACGCTGCCGCGTGACCCCGAGTTCGAGCACCCCAAGCGGTGGCTCACCCGCGTTAATCCTTAGTATACGCCACGGCCGACGTCGTCATCCTCAACTAACTCCGAGAGTTCAGCGTCAAGCAGTTCCGTCGTCTCATCGAAGAGGTCGTCGAGTTCATCGAGCTGCTCTGGTCGACCGTACTGGTCGAAGTCCATCGGACCGAACGCCGGCGAATCAAGCGCGTGCATGAGGTCCTCGAAGA
The DNA here is from genome assembly GCA_046540195.1 of Salinarchaeum sp. Lineage (GTDB taxonomy): Archaea > Halobacteriota > Halobacteria > Halobacteriales > Salinarchaeaceae > CAZFMU01. The sequence continues at coordinate 2,863 of JBKHFN010000139.1, read as the reverse complement.
CGGCATCGGGATCGGCCTCGGCAGCCGACTCAGCGTGGGTTTCGAGTACCGACTCAAGCCGGGTGGCGCGGGTTTCGACATCGGATTCTGACTCTGGGGGCGTCTGGACGGCGAACCGGCCGGCTTCTTCTCGCGGCAACAGCGGATCGATGTCCTCGTCGACCGACCGGGCGACCCGCGAGCCAACCCCCCTGACGGTAAATGGATCCTTCGCGTAGGTCTGTAGCTGGTAGACGCCGACGGCCGGATGCGCCAGAAAGAGTTCCTCGCCAACGCCCGCAGAGCGGTCACCACCGACGGCGCGCCAGCCGGCCGGCTCAACATTTTTGTCGGCGACCTCCTGGAGGATGTCCTGCCAGTCGCGCACCTTCATATCGTGCTGTCAGGCAGTCATCGACAAAGAAGCCACCGGGATCCAGCGGAACGACAGGGTTTTGCTCGCCTGGTGCAGCCTGCGTGATGTGCTCCGGGGGACCGTCGTCGCGGTTGGTGACCAACGCGAGGTGACGACACGCAACGGCGAGCGTCCGGTCGCGGATGTTCAACTCCGCCGGCGCGAGGGGGCACTGACGGTCTCGCTGTGGGGCCGGTGGGCCGAGACGGTTGAGTACCTCACACCCGGAATGGACCTCGCAGTGACGAGTCCGCGACAGCGCGGTACCGCGGACGCGTACGCGACAACCGGCAACTCCTTCGTGATCGTCGAGCCGGACTTTCTCGTCGATGTCACCGACATTCGTGAGTGGGTGCAGTGTCCGCGACAGTACTACCTCTCGAAACTCGATGGAAGCGAGATATCGCGACCGCTTGTCGTCGGGACGGTCGTCCACGAGGTCTTTGGCGACCTGCTGCGCGGCCGGCCGCTCGATACTGCTGTCACAGATCGCGTCGAGGAGGCGGCCCTCGAGATTGGCCTGCTCGGGGCCGATCCGGACGCAATCGCCACGACCGTTCGCGAGCACGGCCAGGCGATTCGCGCCTGGCTTGAGCAGACCACTCTGCCGGGAACCGATGATGACTGGCGGAGCGAGCAGTTGCTCATCAGCGATCGCTTCGGGATTAAAGGCCGGGCCGACGCCATTCGCCGTGGTATGCCTGTGGAACTGAAGACAGGGAAAAACACCCGCTCGTCACCACGATTCCACGACAAGGTCCAGGCGACGTGTTATGCCCTTTTGCTGCGCGAACGCGGCGTTGACGCCGACACAGGCGTACTATTGTACACGAAGAACGCGACCCTTGAGGGCGATGTCAGCGGTGACCGCTCACCCGCCAAGGAGTTCTCGATCGGCCATGGGCTGCTGGCCTTCGTCGTCCAGGCGCGAAACGCTCTCGCCGCCATGGAGTTCGACATCAGCGTGCCTACCGGCTATGAGGCCGATGCCGACTGTGATCGGTGTTTCGTCCAGGACACCTGCCAGGCCGTTGCCGGCCGGCTCAATCAGGAGTCCAAGGCGGGCGCTCTCGGCCGGTCGCTACCGGCTGTTGACCGGGCGTACTTCGAGACGTTCTACCAGGCGATCGAACACGAGCGTCGAGCCGTCCACCGCGCCTATCGCCGGTTATGGGAGCACTCCGCCGCTGAGCGGGCCGACACCGACCGAGCATTGATCGACCTCGAACTCGTCGAGACACGCGAACGTGCCAACGGGCGGTGGGAACACCGGGTGCGGAACCCCGATGGGGCCGTCTCGCGCATCCGCGAGGGCGACCTCGTGCTGGCGAGTGACGGCGATCCGATCAACGGCGAGGCCGAACTCGCACGGGTTGAACGTCTTGACGCCACGGAACTGTTGCTCGTCGCCGACGTGCCCGTGGAGGTCGTCCGGATCGATCAGTATCCGTCGGAGTTCGGTGTCGACCGGATGCTCACGGCACTACATGACACCGTGTTACGGGGGAAGCAGACGCATTCCGATGTGATCATGGGACGGGCAAGTCCGACGACAGCGGCCGTCGAGGGTACGTTCGTGTCGAACAACGAGGCGCAGGACCGGGCAATCCGGACCGCGCTGGGCGCTGATCCTTGCGCGCTGATCCATGGGCCACCGGGCACGGGCAAGACCTACACCATCGCCCGACTGGTCAGAGCACTGGCCAAGCGCGGAGACCGCGTTCTTCTGTCGGCCTTCACGAACCGGGCGGTCGACAACGCGCTCGAGGCGCTTCGAGAGACGGGATATGAGGAGGTGATCCGGGTAGGATCGAGCACCGGCGTTCGTGAGGACATGCAGGACCTCCGTCTTGAGGAGTCCCTCGATCCGGCGGATCGGGCACGAGCTCTCGCCGAGACGCCGGTTGTCGCGACAACCGCTGCCAGCTGCGGGTCAACGATCATGCGCGAGCCGGACTTCGACGTGGCGGTTGTTGATGAGGCCTCACAGCTGACCGAGCCGGAGACGCTCGCGGCGATAGCGTTGGCTGATCGGTTCGTCCTCGTGGGCGATCACCACCAGCTGCCACCAGTGGTCCAAGCCGAGGAGACGACAATTGAGGCCCCCGCAACGGCCCCGGTCGACGGTGATCTCTCGACATCGCTATTCGAACGGTTGATCGATGCCTATCCATCGGTGGCAGTCACCCTCGATAAGCAATACCGGATGGCCCAACGGATCCAAGCGTTTCCTTCCCATGAGTTCTACGACGGGCAGCTCCGGCCGGCCACGCCCGCGGTTGCCGGCCGATCAATCGGAGATCTCGACGGCGTGGATCCAGCGGCCCTGCCAGCAGACGCGCGCGATACCGTGCGATTCGTTGATCCGGGCAGCGACGCTGGGGAGCGAACGGACCAGCGTGAGGCCGACGCCATTGCCGAGCTCGTCAACACCTATCTCGCCGCCGGTGTCCCGCCGGAGGCGATCGG
>JBKHFN010000138.1:0-4643 GCA_046540195.1 Salinarchaeum sp. | reverse complement strand
CCATCTTCGCTACCGCCTACGTCACGCTCCTACTTCAACGTTCAAAGCTGAGTCATCAACGAAGTCGTCGTACGTCGCCATGACCGATTCGTACTGCGTTGCGGTCCAGCGCAGTTCCTCGACAACAGTCGTGGTGCGCGCCGTTAGATAGCCACTGGTCGGTTCCGGCGCTGGCGGCTCCGTCGGTTCAGTGGGCTCGGTCGGGTCCTCTTCCGGCGCTGGCGGCTCCGTCGGTTCAGTGGGCTCGGTCGGGTCCTCATCCGGCGACTGACGGACATCGAAGAGAAAACACCCTGATAGACTGGTGATTCCGCCGGCACCGACGGCCCCGAGGAGCGCCCGCCGCGTCCGTCTACTGGTCGTCCGCCCGGTTGCCGCGGCGTCCGAAGAGTGATTCCCAGCCATGAGTATGAACGAGTGACGTGTCGCCGGTCCCGATCGACTGTCAATAAATGCCCTACTCGCTCACCAGTTTAAATATATGCTTTATGCTGCGGCAATTTCGTACCACGGAAGACGAAACCAATATTGGGCCGTTCACACTATCGACGGCAGACGACGATGGTCAAGCTAAGTATCGTCGGGTGTGGACACCTCGGAAGCGCCCTGATTGAGGGACTCACGCGCGCCGATGGTCACGAAATTGTGGCCTACGATCATACGCCAGAACCGTTCTCGACCCTCCCGCCGAGCGTGGAGACGACGACCGATCCGGCGGACGCGGCTGCGGCGCCGGTCGTGATCCTCGCGGTCAAGCCGAGCGATGTCGTTGATGCAGTCTCGACGCTCGCGCTTGATGCGGATCAGACCCTCCTGAGCGCCGCCGCTGGGGTGCCCACCGAGACGATTGCGGCCCACACCGACGCGACTGTCGTGCGGTTCATGCCAAATCTCGCCGCCGCGACGAACACAATGGCCGCGGCCGTTTCCGGAGAGGTCTCCGCCGATGTTGGGACGATCCTTGATGATCTCGGCGAATTCGTTGAAATTGACGAGCAACAGATGCACACCGCGACAGCACAAAACGTTAGTGGCCCAGCGTTTGTATTCTACGTCATCCAGGCTCTCGCCGATGCCGGGACTGACGCCGGATTAGAGCCAACGGCCGCCCGGACGCTTGCCGCTCAAACGGTCAAGGGAGCGGCCGAAACCGTCCTACGCTCCGAGGAGTCGCTCGATGAGCTAATCGATGCCGTCTGTTCGCCGAATGGTACGACGATCGAAGGAATGGATGTCCTCTGGGAGAGTGATGTCGACGAAACACTCGCGTCGGCGCTCCTCGCCGCGGAGGAGCGATCGCGGGAACTCGCGGGTGACCACGCGTGATCAACGCCGTTGCGCCCGACGCGATCACCCGGGCACGCGAGATGGCAGCGGCGGCCGACCGGGTGGTCGTCAAGGCTGGCACGAACTCTCTGACCGACGAGGCGTCAAATCTCGATGATGAAAAACTTGACAAACTCGTCGACGACATTGTCAGTCTTCTTGAGCGTGATAAGGAGGTCCTATTGGTCTCCTCGGGGGCTATCGGCGCCGGCATGGGCCGGATCAACTATCCCAACGAAACCGTCGAGGACGCCCAGGCGTTGTCGACCATCGGGCAGAGCCACCTCATGCGCCGGTACACCGAGAGCTTCGAGCGGTACGACCGGAAGGTCGCGCAGGTGCTGTTGACCGAGCACGATCTTGAGAATCCCGAGCGGTTCACGAACTTTCGGAATACTGTTGAGACGCTCTTTGAGTGGGACGTCGTTCCGATCGTCAACGAGAACGACGCCGTTGCGACCGAGGAACTGCGGATTGGCGACAACGACACGCTTTCGTCGTCGGTTACCATCGGAGTTGAGGCGGACCTCCAGGTCACTCTCACCGACGTAGGAGGCGTCTATACCGACAACCCCAAGGAGAATCCTGACGCCGAGCGCATTGAGGCGGTTGGCGACAACTACGACGCTGTCGAGGACCGCATCGACGAGACGGCCACCGGAAGCTTCGGCGGGATCCGCACCAAGGTCCGTGGGGCTCGGCGGGTGAGCGAACACGGCAGTCCGGCGATCATCGCCCGGTCGACCGAACCCGATGTCCTTGAGCAGATCGCCACGCGCGACCCGGTCGGCACGATCTTCGTCCCGATTACCGATACAGACTATGAGTGAACCATCGACGGACGCGAAAGTCACAGACGCACAGACTGCCGCCCTCAAGCTATCCAACCAGTCGGACGAGACCCGGAGTGCGGCCCTCCACGATCTCGCGGATGCGATCGAGATGCGTTCCACGGAGATTCTTGAGGCGAATCGCGCCGACGTTGAGGCCGCCCAGCAGCAGCTTGAGGCAGGCGAGTACACCCAAGCATTTGTTGATCGCCTCGAGCTTTCCGAGACCAAAATTGACGACATTGCGGCGATGGTCCGCAGTGTTGCCGATCAGGCGGACCCACTCGGGAAGACTCTTGAGGCGCGTCGGCTCGACACTGATCTGGAGTTGTACAAGCAGTCGGTGCCGATCGGCGTCATCGGCACGGTTTTCGAGTCGCGTCCAGACGCACTCGTGCAGATTGCCGCACTTAGCCTCAAGTCCGGCAACGCGGTGATCCTCAAGGGCGGCAGCGAGGCCAAACATTCGAATCGGACGCTCTTCGAGATTATCCGCGAGGCAACCGCTGGTGTCGCCGACGGCTGGGTACAACTCATCGAAGCCCGTGCGGCTGTCGACCGGATCCTCAAGCTGGATGACGCCATCGATCTGCTCATGCCCCGCGGAAGCTCTGAGTTCGTCCAGTACGTCCAGGACAACACGAGTATTCCGGTGCTCGGACACACCGAAGGTGTTTGTCACGTGTTTGTTGATTCCGCGGCCGATCTCGATATGGCCGAGGACATTGCGTTTGACGCGAAGGTCCAGTACCCAGCCGTCTGCAACGCCATGGAGACGCTACTCGTGCACGCCGACGTTGCCGAGTCATTTCTCCCTACCGTCGTCGAGCGATACCGGGCGGCCGATGTCGAACTTCGCGGTGATACGCGTTCCCAATCGATTGTCGACATTGCGCCGGCGAGCGAGGACGACTGGTCGACGGAGTACGGTGATTTGATCCTCTCGATCAAGATCGTTGACTCGCTGGTTGATGCAGTCGACCACGTCAATACCTACGGGTCGAAGCATACTGAATCGATCGTGACCGCTGATGCTGACCGAGCCGGTCGGTTCATGCAGGGAGTCGACTCGGCCAGCGTCTTCCATAACGCCTCGACGCGCTTCAGCGATGGCTATCGGTATGGTCTCGGGGCCGAGGTCGGTATCAGCACCGGCAAGACCCACGCCCGTGGCCCCGTCGGTCTTGAGGGGCTGACCACCTACCAGTATATGCTTGAGGGCGATGGCCAGATTGTCGCCACCTACAGCGGTGAGGACGCCCGGCCGTTCGCCCATGACCCGCTTGCAGCCGACTGGACGCCCGGCCGACTCTCGGATGAGTGATCCTCGGAGTCAAGATCAAGCGCTCCAAATACCCTTCCTGTGAGTCCTCGCCCACTTGCACGACGGCAGATCGATGTCTACTGGCGGTGGTTCGCCATCAGCCTCTTTTTGTTACTCCCAGTCGATCTCTTGACCACTTATGGGGCGGCAGCCCAGTATGGACTCGCATATGAGGTCAATCCCCTCATGCGGTGGCTGCTTCCGCGGGGAATTATCACGATCACTGTTGTCCACCTCGGGCTTGTGGCCGTGTCGGCCGTCGGATTCTGGGGGATCCTCGCTGCGGTCGAACGGACGCGACCTCCGTTGCGCCGACCCCTTGTCTACGGACTTGAGGTGTGGTTGGTCCTGTTAATCGTCGCTGGGCTGATCATCGTCATGAACAACCTCGCCGTCATTGTCGTCGGCGAATCGCTCTTGGCTACCTAACGGACGCTCACACCGGGAGGTTCATCTGCGTTTGCGATCGCGTATCGAGCCCACCGTCTGTCCGGATGCCCCCGATGTCGATCCACATAACGCGGTGTCCGTTCGCGAAGCCGCCTGCGGTCACACGGATTGCCGATCCCGGTTTTGTTGGCGAATGCAACAGCGAGAGATCGACATCGAACACCATCCGAGTACCATCACCCTGGATCTCTCGGGAGAACTCGTCGGGGAGATCTGACGAGCTGTTCGTGGTGATGTCCCCGACGTCCGTCGGCTGTCCGGCGGCGACTGGTCCGCTAACACCGAGGACGGTTAGCCCCACAAGAATGGTCCCCCAAACTGCGATATGCATCGACTGGTATTCGTTGAGTTCAGTACAAAAGCATTCGTCTGTGGTCGGCTGACTGCCCGTGTTCTGGAGCGCGTCTCTCCCGGTCTGGTCATCTTGCCGTCCATTGGCGGTCCAACGCTACCAGTAGGTCTAGCCGCGGTCCCGATCACTCATGTGGTTCCACTGATATCGCTCCGGTATCCATCAGATGACAGCCACCACAGACGGTCCGTTTCGCGTTGTCGGTGCCCGGATAAGTGCCAATCACCGCCTTTCCGGCGCCGAGGACTGTCTGCTTCGTGCAGCGGTTGCTACCCACCTCAATCGCACGGTGGGAGACCAACTCCGGTTATACGCTGAACAGGCGCAATACCACGGCGTTCACGCCGTGGATACGCGCCGT
>JBKHFN010000137.1:0-4648 GCA_046540195.1 Salinarchaeum sp. | reverse complement strand
CAATCGCGCTATCGTATGTCCTTCAGCCCCCGCTGGGAGCAGTCTATATGCACTATCGACGGGATATCGTCGATGAAGGGCGAAGCGTCACGGAGGTGCTCCGGTCGGTTGTCCCAGGATAACTCCGTCTTCCTGGAGGTTTTGATACGACTGCGGTAATCGCACCGGGCCACTATGCGTCCGGGAGCGACCCCCGTTGTCCGCCAGGGGAGATGGACCCGATCGACCGCACTGGAAGTTGGAGTTCTCCATCAGCAAAGTGTACAACAACCGTACCATCGACGATCTCGGTGTCATGGCGTCGGAGCACAATCGGCTCGTCGGCCGGGATCGCGCGGATTCGAACGGTGCCGTACTCCTCAAGGAGCAGTCGGAGGCGGTCGGGGTCCATACCAGCGTGGTCAGTCGTCGAGGTCGTACTCCTCGATCGAGTGGTAGTGATACCACGAGGCGGCGACCCGGTCGGTCTCGAACTGCAATCGACCGTCGGACAGCTCGACAGTGACGAGTTCCTCACCGATTTCGGTGTCGTGGAGATGCAGTTCGAGGGGTTCTTCGATCTCTTCGACCTTGACCATCAGTTCTCCGTTCGCTTCGAGTTGAGATTGGAGATCAGCAGCGTCCATGGATCGGTCGCGACGGACATCGATCGGCGAGGCGCAAAAATGTACTGGTGGCCCACAGGCGTGTGGTCACGACCGTCGGGCGCGCAGGACCACCCAGGATCCCTCGTCGTGCCCACGCGTCGGGTCCTCAACAGTTTCGACGGCGGTCTCAATCGGGGTGGTCAGTGTCTGGACGGCATCGAACGCCTCAAACCCAACAGCAGCGAGTCCCTCGCGCACCTCGGCGGGGGTCCGCCAGGTCGCCTGCGTCGCCATCGCCAGTGGGTAAGGCTCTGCCCAGTCAAGATCGGATGGATACCCTCCGCGTTCGACGGCCCGATCGTAGAGGGCAGCAAACCCCTGATCGGCCTGTAGGAACGCGACAAGTGCCGTCCCGCCCGGTTCGACCACGCGGGCGAGTTCGGCAAGCGTCGCCGCAAAGTCATCCACGTAGCTAATAACTCCCAGGAGCAACGCGAGGTCAACGGCATCATCCTCAAGTGGGAGATCCTCGGCTGACCCCGACTCGACGGATAGTCCCCGTTCACGGGCGCGCTCGGCCATCGGTGTCGATGGCTCAACACCGTATTCGATCCCGAGGCGATCGGCAAAGGCGCCGGTTCCACAACCAATCTCGACAGCGCGGTCCCAGGAGGCCGGCAGTTGTCGTTCGATGGCCCGAACCTCCGATTCAAACAGCGGTTCGTTCGCCGCGAACCACGCGTCGTACTCGTCGGCGGTGGTAATCTCGGCCATATCATTGCGTGATACCACTAGTGCATAAACGTTCGTGTCGACTGACCCAGACTGTTCGTCTGAGGTATCTTTTTGCCCCCCGGGCTGGTACAGTAATGCATGTACGACAAAATACTGGCACCCACGGACGGCAGCGATGTCTCGCGACGCGCGGTCAAACACGCCGCTGCACTCGCCGACCGGTGTGACTCGGTGGTCCATGGGCTGTTCGTGACCGACAGCGGGAGTGTCGAGAAGGTCGCCGGAAAGTATCCGGTCTCGATGCACGATCTTAAGGAAACAGGACACGACGCCCTTAGCGAGGTTGAGGACTTTGGCGCACAGTTCGACGTACCGGTCGAGACGGCCGTCGAACCAGGTGTCGCCCACGAAGAGATCGTTGAGTACACCGACGAACACGATATCGACGTCATCGTCATGGGAACCCACGGCCGGCAGGGCGTCGGTCGGTACCTCCTCGGATCGGTCACCGAGCGCGTGATTCGCACTGCCGACATCCCCGTCGTCACTGTCGGAGGACATTGATTTTAGAGTCGAAATGATTAATTTAGCGGGTGCTAAATTTATGCTTCGATGGGGCTCACCAGCGCACAGGAGGACGCACTAAAGGCACTATTTCATCTTGAGGAACACGCCGACACGCCGGTTACGACGAGCGTGCTCGCCGAGTCACTCGGAAAGGCTGCACCGACGGTAACGAATACTCTCGACACGCTAGAAACCGAGGGGCTGGTTGAGCGCGAGCCCTACGAGGGGGCTGAACTCACCCCAAGCGGCGAGCTCGTCGCCATTGAGGTACTCCGACACCACCGGCTCCTTGAGACGTTCCTCATGGAGCAGTTGGACTATCCCTGGGAGGCGGTCCACGCCGAGGCAGAGGCACTCGAGCACCACATCAGCGAGGAGTTCGAGGCCCGCATTGCCGATACGCTCGGTGATCCGGTGGTCGATCCCCACGGCGATCCGATTCCAGACGCCGATCTTGAGGTCCCCCGGACCGACCACTCGGGAACGCTTGCTGAGTGTGAACCCGGGGAAACCATCACGATCACCCGGGTCACCAGACAGGAGAAGGCCGACCTCGCATATCTCGCCGAGCGCGGCATTAATCCGGGAACCACTGGCCGGATCGTCGAACGCGCACCATTCGGCATGATAACGCTGATCGTCGATGATCAGCGACAGTCAGTCCCCCAGGAAATCGCCGAGGCCATCTACGTGCGACACGGTGACGCCGGCAGGACAGCGACCGCCGCTCAGGAGGGATAACGGATGGCAACGTTTCTTGAGATTGCGGTGATCGCGTTTATCACGCAGCTGTCGGTTCTCCCCGGTGAGAAGGTGCAGTTCATCATTGCTGCTCTCTCGACTCGGTACCGGCCGTTGATCGTCGTCGGAGCGGCCGGAGCAGCCTTCGCGGGGTGGACCGCCCTTGAGATCCTCTTTGGCCGGGCCCTCCAGGAACTCTTCCCGGGGATCGTGTTGGATCTCTTTACCGCAACGCTCTTTTTGTTGTTCGCGGTGTTGCTGATCCGGTCGGCCCCTGGCGGACCGAACGCGCCAGTAAGTGCCACTGACGGAGGGCTTCTCGATGCCGCCGGGATCGATATTGATGCCGATTTCCGGATATTTGGGTACTCGATCGGCGGAGGCATCGGACAGTTCCTCTCGATCTTCAGTCTGATGGCCGCCGGCGAGTTTGGCGACAAGACCCAACTGGTCACCATCGGCCTGGCCGTCCAGTACGGCGCAACGCCGGCCATCTGGGTTGGCGAGATGCTCGCGATCATCCCCGTCAGTCTCGCGAATGCCTACTTTTTCCACCGCTTTGCCCACCGGGTCGACATGCGAAAAGCGCACTACGCTGGCGCGCTGCTGTTTGCCTTTTTCGGGATTGACACCCTTCTGTCGGTTGTCCTCGGTGTGTCGATCTGGGAGACAATCATCGGGATCGCGAGCAATGTCGTCATGAACGCGCTACCGTAATCATGACCGGATCCTGAGGTTCTCGTCTGCTCCGGGATCGGATCCACAGCGGCACGACTTGCGAACTCGGAGGCCGAACCGACGGCCGAGAAGTGGCGTCAGAACGATCGTCAGAATCGCGCCGATCAAAAGCGGAAGAACACCGGTTGGGTCGGGGGCAACGAGCAGGCCAGTGCCGAAGCCGATGAACGCGGCGGTGAAAATCGTAGCGACCCGAGAGTCAAGAGACACGGTCAACGCTTGTCAGCCAGGTCTGATGGGCGTGTTGTTTGGATCTAGCTCGGCTCCGCGATGGACGCTTCACTCGCGTCGATATAGTCGTTGGCCGCCGCGAACGCAGCCATGGCTGTCGGATACGTGCCTCGGTGATCCCACTCGCCGTCAGGTGTGGCGGTATATACGTCAAAGTCACCGCCACGGTATTCGTGGGACTCGACGTACAGTTCCTCCCAGACGTCTCCATCCGCAAGCAACAACCAGATGCCCAGTTCCTTGCCACCCTCAAGATCGCGTCGTCGCTGCCACTGCATACGCACCATACAGGTGGCAAACACAAAGTGGTGTTCCAGGACCGCCACGCAGTGTCGGACAGTCAAAGCGCATCTCAAGACGACCTAATTAAATGTGATCAGGCGGATCAGCCGCTGATCACCTGAGGAGTGAGCCACCGAGGGGAGGATTAGTCAAGCAGCGTGGCGAACACCTTCTGTTCCGCGCGGTGGAGGTGTTGGAGAAACGTCGAGTGCGACAGGCCAAGTGCTGCCGCGATGTCCGTCGCGGTGTGCTCGCGCGGTTGCTTGAAGTAGCCGTGTCGGTAGGCGGCCTGAGGCGCCATGAACTGCTTGTCGGTCAGATCCGTCGGAAGTTCGAGCGGATCCGAGGCCAGCGTGTTTACCAGTTCGCCGGCCTGAGTGATTGCGTGGGTACGCACCTGACCAAACGCCGTTTCGAGATCTGCGAGGACGGCGTCGATGTCAATCGCCGGGAGTACCCGCAGGTGGAGGGTCGCCGCGTGGGCATTCACTGTCGTGTGGGTGATGCGGATTCCGTATCCGCCAACGACCGTCTCCGGCAGGGGCGGTGCCGTTGTGACCGATAGCCTGCTCCCCTCGTCGCTCGCCGCGAGGACACTGGTCTGCTGGACGGCTGGGTGGGCGTTGAGCGTCGGTTTGACATCAGTGGTGGAATCCAAGACAAGCTCGTCTTGGGCTTTCGGGTATCGTGTGAGAGCCAAGGGCCAACTTCACACCTGAGTGTAGCTTCAACTCTAAATCTATAGATCCTCTTTGAGTTCCATTGGA
>JBKHFN010000136.1:0-4660 GCA_046540195.1 Salinarchaeum sp. | reverse complement strand
CAGTGTTCGGGCGACCGGTTAACTCGGGGAATGGAATGGAGTCGGTCATGAGCGGAGTGGGCCAGGGGGCGGACAGCGATCATCGCATCGTGTCCGACGCCGGTAAGTGGTACCGTGTATCGCAGAAGGCAGCCGTCGACAAAGCCCTTGCCCCGGGCCCTGACGGTTCTGAGCTGATCACTCGATACTAAGATAACCGACCGGCAATCAGGCGTCTCTGCTGGAAGGAGGCGTCCCGCCTCACGAGCGTACGCCACGAAGGCCTTTGATGGCTGGTTCGACGGTGACCGTCGACGCGCCGTCGATGACGATGAACTTGCGCTTGGCTCGTGTCATGGCCACGTTGCACCGGCGTGCCTCCCCGAGAAAGCCGATCGCCCCAGCGATACCAGTACGATCTTCTGTTCGCGTCCTTGGAATCCATCGACTGTATCAATCTCAAGAGCCTCGTGTCCGAGTGCGTCGTCAATCCGATCAACCTGATCGTCGTAAGGAGATATCACCGCTACCTCGCTCGGGGCAACACCCACATCAGGGCCCGGCTTGAGAGAATCCCGACGATGGTGGCTGCCGCTGGATTCGACCATGATGCCAATCCAGCACACGCTGGCGCTCGGCGGCGGCAACGGTACTTGGTGTCGGATTGGGTATTGTCGCAGCCTACTATGGTGATCTAACGGACAACATTATCATGCGGACGATGGATGTGTTGTTGTCGTTTCCATCGCTCCTGCTGGCGCTTGCACTAGTCACCATCTTTCCGGAGGAATTTGGTCTGTGGCGGGCGGTCGGCGCCCTGACACTCGTGTACACACCGCGATTTGCCCGAGTCGTCCGTGGTGCAGCGCTCAAGGTGCTTGAGGACGAGTATACCGACGCAACACGAGCACTCGGTGCGACCGATCCACGGCTACTCGTTCGCCATGTCCTCCCGAACTGTCTTGCTCCGATCACCGTTCAATCGACGCTGAACTATGGCCTCGCAATTATCGATATCGCGGCGCTGTCGTTCCTCGGCTTTGGCGCCAGCCCGGGCGAACCGACGTGGGGAATGATGCTCTCGAATGGTGTTGAGTATGGCCTGTTCTCCGGCGCGTGGTGGTGGTCGTTCTTCCCTGGACTGCTTCTCGCGTTGACCGTCTTAGGGTTCAACCTCCTTGGAGACGGGATGCGCGATGCACTTGACCCCCGAATGCGCGAGACCGTTGACTAAGTTCAATCGTTCACTAAGCCGGTGGATTGGTATCGGAGCAGTCGTCGGGCTCGTTGTCACCGGTGGCCTCAGTACTCTTACCAGCATGAAAGTGGCCACCGACACATCATTTGCCCTCGGCGTGCTTTTGTTCGGATTTGGCCTCGCGACATGGGCGGGGACTGTTGGCTTTAGTGAGTATCTGACGGCCGTACAGGCCCGATTTAGCAGCAACTCAGAATGGACGCAGGCGGGGGTACAACGGGCGTTTGCCGTGCTGACTTGGATCGGTGTCGGATGGTCAATGACGGCTGTCATATCCTCGATTCTTTTCGTCGGAATCTGAGATCGGCCTGCACACTCTTGCCGGTCGCGTTTTGATAGCCTCTCTAAACCCCTCTTTTTGATCACTCAAGAATCTCCTACCGCTGGACTCCGAGGATTCCTCAGATCCTCAACCCACGAGCTACGTGGTTGACACGGACTACCACCGTAGCCAAACGATGCGATTCCCGAATACTCACTGGGACAAACGCGATAGTCTGATCATCATTGATATCGCCGGCGTATCGCTTGTGGTCTGCACTGTACCATACAATGGCGGTCTCGTTACTCGCAGCTCCATGGGATCTATACACCTGGTACGTGGCCGGCGCATGCAGCATCAGCCGGTCTGCGCCGGGATAGGGGCTCCCCTCGCCCCCGCTCGCAAGCGGTGGCGCCCCGCGGGTCCGGAATACGTCAAAGCGCACCACGCCGAGTGTGGTGTACACCACGGTTGGCGACCGATACCGAACGACCAGCGTCTGGCCCTTGATGGCTGTCCGTAGATGGGTCCGCTCCTCGGCGACAATGTAGGAGACGTCGCGAACGATCGCCTCTCGGATCGACGCATTGGTGAGGCGATCAGCCCCGGTTGCCGAGGGTTACCCGGGCGACGAACTCGGCGCTGCCGTTTGCGTGGAGGCGGATGTCCGTCCGGCTCTCCTTACGATCAAGGGCCACGCCGCGTTCGCCGGCGGCCTCACCAAGCGTATCCGTACAGACTCCACAGACCGGTTCCGGTGGCGCCTTGGCGACTGTCGGTTGGCTCGCCGCCACACCACCAAGGAGACCAACAAAGAGCACACCAATGAGGAGGCCCCGTCGTGGCACGGCCTCCGACATGTCTGTCCGAGAGTGCATCCGCTTTGTTGATCGTATCAGTGGTAGCTACGAGGAACGGTTGATCATCCCGCCGCGCCGCTTAGGTGTCCTTTCGGGGCGGCCGGCTGGGATCCCGCTCGGCGATCGTTTCTAGGAGGGCCGCAAGCGCGTCGGCGGCCGCCGCAAGCAGCGCCTCACCGTCGGCTGTGTCCGTCTCCGTTGGGTCGCCGACGACGCCGTTCTCGGTGAACTCCGCGGTATCGAAGGCGAGGTTCACGCGCTGACTCCACTCGCCCCAGCCGTCGCTGGCGCCGGATTGCGCCTCCTCCATGCGGTCTTCCTTGAGTGTCTCTGGGCGAGCGGCCCGCAGCAGTGCCGTCTCCGCAGCCCCAGCGTGGCCCATCCGTACGTTGGCATGCTTCTCAAGATCAACCGCGTCGAACCACGTGAACGGCACGGCGTAGGCGTCCTCGTGGCGGGTGATGGTGCCGGCGACCTCCCGAAGGGCCGCACTGTTGCCGCCGTGGCCGTTGACGAGCACCAGCCGGTCAAAGCCGTGAGGCGCCAGGCTCGTCGCCGCCTCCCGGACGTACTGACGGAAGGTGTCCTCGCTGACCCACATTGTGCCCGGAAATTGTCGGTGTTCCTCGGAGATCCCGACGGGCAGGGTCGGAGCAACTGCCACCTGCCCGCCGTAGGCGTCGGCCCCGGCGTGTGCGACTGCTTCAGCCGTCATCGCGTCGGTGCCAAGTGGGGCGTGTGGCCCGTGCTGTTCGGTACTGCCGACCGGAACTAATGCGACTGAGGTTTCCAGATCGGCCACGTCCGTCCAACTCGCCTCGGTAAGATCCATACCCACCGGTACCATCCCGGTCCCATTCAAGGCGGCGGTCACGGCGACACCGACGTCGGGGTCGGAAGGCAAAGGGTAAATGGGTCGTCAGTCACCGCCAAACTATGGCCCCCCGGTTTGTCGGGCGACTCGGTGCTGCTGACGCCGTTACGATCCTTAACGCGGTGGTGGGATTTCTGGCGGTTGCGGTCGCCTTCACCGATGTCATGCTTGCCGCCCGGATTATGCTTCTGGCGGCGATCTTCGACGGACTCGATGGCGTTCTCGCCCGTCGGTACGGCGGCTCGGAGGCCGGACCGTATCTCGACTCACTGGCCGATGTTGCCTCCTTCGGCGTTGCCCCTGCGGCGCTGGTCTACGTGGTGACCGCCAAGGCGGGCAGCGGCGCCCTCAGCGATCCGTGGACGCTGGCGGCGTACCTTGTTCCCGGGGCGTTTGTCGCCGCTGCGGTCACCCGCCTGGGGTTGTACACCGCCTACGACACCGACGACGCACACACCCACGGCGTGCCGAGCACGCTCGCCGCGACGATCATCGGAGCGGCGATCCTTAGTGGGCTTGACTGGCCGGGGCTGGTTATCGGGACGACCGGCGCCTTCTGTTATTTGATGGTCTCAACGATCCAGTATCCCGATCTGCTGGCGCGTGATGCGCTCTTGATGGGTGTCGTCCATGCGCTGGCGGTCCTGTTCCCAGCGGCCATTGCCCATTCGTTCCCGGTCGCGCTTTTGACGCTTGGACTCGCGTACATGTTCCTCAGTCCGTGGCTGTACTGGCGGGCGTGAGCCGTCGGATGGGAACGCATTAGGCCCCGGGGCATCAGGTGTATCTAGAACCATGTCCGGGGACGCCCCGACAGCCGAGTCCATCCGGTCGCAGCTCGCGGATGTCGAGAATGCACTTGATGCCGCCGAGACCGAGGCCGACCTTGACGACGTGGAGTCGCGCCTTGTAACCGTCGCCGACGATCTCGATGCGCTCAAGGCGACGGTTGAAGACGAAACAGACGACGATGCGGATGATGATGACGCTGGTGTCGATATTGACGCCCTCGCTGATGATCTCGACACCCTCGAAGCAGATCTTGAGAAGCAACGCGGACCGTATGTGAGCGACGTCGAAACGACACTGGTGGGGGCAGCCGACGCCGTTGAGGACCGCGATCTCACCGATCAGGGGCTTCAGACCGTCCAGTCGGCCGTTGCCGACACGCGTGTGTCGCTCTCGCTTGAGGTCAGTCCGCCGGAAATCGATACCGCCGAGGAGACGGCTATCGTGTCGCATATCCAGGCGTTGGCCGCTGCGGCGGGCGAACGCGATCTTGATCCCGACGCGGATGCCAACCGGATTGCCTCGATGCTCGGAACCGCGGAGTCACTCGTCGAGGCGGTCGAGGACGCCGAGGTCTGGAGCGACCTGACCGTCCGCCAACAGCTCGACCGTAAGGGCTTCTACGATAGTATTGAGGT
>JBKHFN010000135.1:0-4675 GCA_046540195.1 Salinarchaeum sp. | reverse complement strand
GCCAGCCATCGCTGCACCGGATGTCGATCATGGCTCACGAGGTCGTGGTGATGCCGTATAAGACGTTCCGGCTCAACACGACCGTGTGCCCGCCGTATAACGCCGACTTTGACGGTGACGAGATGAATATGCACGCCCTGCAGAACGAGGAAGCCCGTGCAGAGGCGCGGAGTCTCATGCGCGTACAAGAACAGATGCTCTCGCCACGCTTCGGCGAGAACATCATCGGCGCCATCCAGGACCACGTCACTGGGACGTACCTGCTGACCAACGACAACCCGACGTTCAACGAGACCCAGTCGCTCGACCTGCTCCGGCAGACATCGATTGCCGAGTTACCCGAGCCCGATGGGACCGACGAACATGGCACACCCTACTGGAGTGGCCGGACGCTTTTCTCGGAACTGCTCCCGAAGGGCCTCGATCTTGAGTTCACCTCCTCGGCGGGTGATACCGTCCGAATCGACGATGGCCAGTTAACCGCTGGAACGGTTGACGAAGACGCTGTCGGCGCCTTCGGTGGCGAGATCGTTGACTCGATCGCCAAGCAGTTTGGCAAGACCCGCGCCCGGCAGTTCGTCAACGAGGTTTCCTCGCTGGCGGTCCGGACGATCATGCACTTCGGGTTCTCGATTGCGATCGACGACGAGTCGATCCCGCCGGAGGCTCAACAGCGGATTGATGAGACCGTCGGTGATGCTTACGACCGGGTCGAACAGCTCATCGAGACCTATCGTGCGGGCGAGCTCGACAGCCTCCCCGGCCGAACGGTCGATGAGACACTTGAGATGAAGATCATGCAGACCCTCGGCAAGGCGCGTGACAACGCCGGTGACATTGCCGAGGAGCACTTTGCCGATGACAATCCCGCGGTGGTCATGGCCGAGTCTGGTGCCCGTGGGTCTATGCTGAATCTCACCCAGATGGCCGGCTGTGTCGGCCAGCAGGCCGTCCGTGGCGAGCGGATCAACCGCGGCTACGAGGACCGGACGCTGAGTCACTACCAGGCGGATGACCTCTCTGCAGACGCCCGTGGCTTCGTCGAGCACTCCTATACGGACGGTCTCAACCCCCGGGAGTTCTTCTTCCACGCGATGGGTGGCCGTGAAGGACTGGTCGACACGGCGGTGCGGACCTCAAAGTCCGGCTACCTCCAGCGCCGGCTGATCAACGCGCTCTCGGAACTCGAGACCCAATACGACGGTACCGTTCGGAATACCTCGGATACGATCGTTCAGTTTGAGTTCGGCGAGGATGGCACCTCACCGGTTGAGGTGTCCTCGGCCGCCGATCACGATGTTGACGTTGAGGGCGTCGCCGACCGGATCATCGAAGCCGAGTTCGAAGACGAGGCCGAAAAGCGCCGGTTCCTCGGCGAAGGCGAGCGGACCGAAACCAACCTTTCGGAACACGCCGACTCCTGGCGCGTCCCTACCGATGACTGACACACCTGACACTCCAATGGAGCACACCTACGACGTTGAGCCCGCAATCGAGTCGCTTGTTGAGGGAAGTTCGCTTCCCCGGCGGCTGAAAAACGACGTATACGAGACCCTTGAGGAGCGCTCGGTCACCACCGAGGAGGCCGAGGAAATCCTTACCGCCGTGGTCAACCGGTACGAGCGTTCTCGCGTGGATCCGCTTGATCCCGTTGGGACGGTGTCGGCGCAGTCGATCGGTGAACCTGGCACGCAGATGAGCGTGCCGGCCGACGAACGCATCCTCGTTCGTCGGAATGGCCGGACGCATGTCGTCGAAATCGGGTCGCTGGTCGATGATCTTCTGGCCGATTGCGAGACACGGACGATCGACGATCATGAGGTCGGCCGCGCCCCAAACGGTATCGAAGTACTCTCGCTCCGCGATGATGAAACGGTCGCGTGGAAGCCGATCGAAGAGATCAGCCGTCATGAGGCGCCTGACGAACTCCTCAGGTTCGAACTTGAGTCCGGCCGAACGATCCGGGCGACAAAAGCACACTCGTTTGTCATCCGCCAGGACGACGCGGTTGTCCCGGTTCGTGGCGACTCGCTTGCGCCCGGCGACCGGCTTCCGGCCGTCGGCCAGTACGAGCCTCCCGAGGCGACGGCGACATTCGATACGTTTACCGCCGAGACCACATCGCCCACCGTGTTGACCGACGGTGGTGCAACAACGGTACGGGCGACGAGTGCTGCCGCGGAGTCGGTCACCTGGGAACGCATCAACTCCATCGAGACGGTCACTCCCGAACACGCATACGTCTATGATGTCTCAGTCGCGGGACTCGAGACGTTCACAACGGCAACGGGTGTTGTGACCCACAACACGATGAACACGTTTCACTACGCCGGGGTTGCCGAGATTGACGTCACCCAGGGACTGCCGCGGCTGATTGAGCTGGTCGACGCGCGGAAGGAACCTGACACGCCGATGATGACCATCCATCTTGAGGACGAGTACGCCGACTCTCGAGAGAAGGCCCACGAGGTGGTCTGGCAGATTGAGGCGACGAAGATCCTCGCGCTGGGGGATATCTCGACGAACGTCGCGGACATGCGCGTTGAGATCAACCTCAACGAGGAAACCCTCTTAGAGCGGTGGCCGCGGGTCGGCGATGCACCGGCGGTCGCCGAGGAGATCGCCGGGACAATCGAGTCCAAGCTAGGTGTCGAGACGCTCCAGAAGGGCACCATTGTTCAGTTCGGTCCCGAAGAACCCTCCTACCGCGAGTTACTCCGGCTGGTTGAGGAGCTCCGGGAGATTACATTCAAAGGGATTGAGGATATTACCCGGGTCGTCGTCCGCAAGGAGGAAACCGACCAGGGCGACGAGTTTGTCCTCTATACCGAGGGATCCGCGCTGGGGGACGTACTCACCATCGAGGGGGTCGACGCGACCCGCTCCTCAACGAACGATATCCACGAGATTTACGAGAATCTCGGCATCGAGGCCGCCCGCGAGGCGATCATCAACGAGACGATGAGTACGCTCGAAGAGCAGGGGCTTGACGACGTGAATGTCCGGCATCTGATGCTCGTCGCCGACATCATGACCAACCGCGGGACGATCGAATCGATTGGCCGTCACGGCATCTCCGGCTCGAAGAACTCCGTACTTGCCCGGGCTGCCTTCGAGGTCACGGTTAATCACCTCCTGAGTTCGGCCATCCACGGCGAGATCGACGACCTCAATGGCGTGACTGAGAACGTCATCGTCGGCAAACCGATCAAACTTGGGACCGGCGATGTCAACCTCCGGATGGGAGCGTTCGAGCCCGCCAGCGACGCCAGCGAATCTGCTGACTGACGAGTATCCCTTTTCGGTCTGCCCTCCACCTGTACATGTCACGACGCCTCACCGATGCCGAACGACAGCATATCGTCCTATTTGAAGACAAGACCGGCGTGGCCCCAAGCGACTGCGTTCTTGATCCCGACCGCGACCGCATTATTGTGGTCGTGCCGCCTGGTGACATGGCCGATGCGATTGGTCCGGATGGACGTGCGGTTGGTCGCGTGGAGACAGCGATTGATGCGACGGTGATGGTCGTCGCAGACGCGGACACGCCAGAGGACTTCGTTGCAAACGCGCTTGCCCCGGCGGCTGTCTATGACGTGACGATCGTCGATGACGACAGCGAACAGGTCGCGCACGTTGAGGTCGATCCGGCCGATATGGGCGTGGCAATCGGGACCGACGGCCGGACGGTCGAGGCGGCGCGACTGCTGGCCAATCGGCACTTCGACATCGACGATGTGCGCATATCAGCGAGCGAGTGAAAGGAGACGCTTAAGTGCCCAGATTGGGTACGTATCGGCACTATGGCAAACGGCAAGTACGCCGCGCGGAAGCTCAAACAGGACCGCCAGCAACATCGGTGGTCCGACTCGAAGTACGCGCGACGTGAACGGGGGCTCCGCGAGGAATCCGATCCACTCGAGGGAGCGCCCCAGGCACGCGGAATCGTACTCGAAAAGGTTGGTATCGAGGCCAAACAGCCCAACTCGGCTGTCCGGAAGTGCGTCCGGGTACAGCTGATCAAGAACGGCAAGCAGGTCACCGCCTTCTGCCCCGGTGACGGCGCCATCTCGTTCATCGACGAGCACGACGAGGTGACCATCGCCGGCATTGGTGGTGCAAAGGGTCGTGCGATGGGCGACCTCTCCGGTGTGAACTACAAGGTCGAGAAGGTCAATGGTGTCTCGCTCATCGAACTGGTGCGCGGTAATGCCGAAAAACCCGTCCGCTAACCATGAGTGAAGCTGCCACCACCGCCGACCTCTTCGGGCGCTGGGACATCTCCGAGATTGAGTACTCCGATCCGAGCACCCGACGGTATATCAGCGTCACCCCGATTGCCCACACGATGGGCCGACACGCCGACAAGCAGTTCGAGAAAAGTGACCTCTCGATTGTCGAGCGGCTGGTCAATCGGCTTATGCAGACCAGCGAGAACACCGGCAAGAAACAACAGACCACCCGGATCGTCCGGGAGGCGCTTGAGATCGTCCACGAGCGCACCGGGGACAATCCTGTCCAAACGCTCGTCTATGCCGTCGAGAACGCGGCACCGCGGGAAGAGACCGTCCGCCTCAAGTACGGCGGGATCTCCGTGCCAAAGGCTGTCGATGTTTCGCCGCAGCGCCGGGTTGACCAAGCGCTGAAGTTCCTCGCTGAGGGCACCCACAACGCG
>JBKHFN010000134.1:0-4676 GCA_046540195.1 Salinarchaeum sp. | reverse complement strand
ACGGCGACCACCGGTATACGCCGTTCATCGAAGCCTACACCGGTGAGGAGTTTCGTGAGGTAGTCGCGTGGGTCACCGAACTGGTCGACACCTACGGAGAGCGCTACCCTGGCTACCAAAATGCGATGAAAAGCGCCTTTCTCCAGAGCGCCCGACTCGAGTATACCTTCTGGGAGAGCTGTTATACACGTGAGACCTGGGACGTGTGAGTGATCAAGCGGAGATCGGCCATCCTTCGTTGGGGTTTGTCACGCCGGACACTCGTCGGTCTGTCGATCACTCCAACTGGTGGTAGTCAAGCTCATAATCTGCGTCAAGGGCCGCTTGAACCGCCGCACTCGGGGTGTCAACTGCGGTCGTTGTGAGCGTCATCCCCCCAATGTCGGCCTGCGAGACGACGATGTTATGCCGCCAGTCTGGATCAAGATCGGGGTGATCGGTCCGGTAGTGGGCGCCGCGTGATTCTGATCGTTCAAGCGCGCCGCGCAATACCGCCTCCGCGGCCGTCAGCATGAACCCCAGGTCGATCGCGAACTCGAAGGATCGACTGTCGAGCGGACCAACAGCGAGGTCATCCGTCCGTTCGCGGATAGTCGCTAGCCGGTCGAGTCCGTTCCGGAGCGACTCGGCGTCCCGGCGAATTCCGGCGGTGTTCCACATCACCTCGCGTAACTCGGTGAGAAGCGTCTCGACGGCGACAGTTCCGTCGCTGTCGGCGGTGTCCGCGAGTCCGGAGAGGTGGGGGGCGACCGTGTTGGTGATGACCGCTTCCGGGATCGACCCTGGCGTCGGCTCGCGTGCCGCGATCGCTTGGCCGGCCTCAACCCCGTAGGCAACCGTTTCCGCCAGGGAATTGCCGCCGAGCCGGTTGGCGCCGTGCACGCCGGCCATGGTCTCACCGATGGCGAACAGGCCAGTAACGGCGGTCTCGCCGACACCATTGACCTGCACGCCGCCCATGCCATAGTGTGCCGTTGGGGCGACCTCAACCGGTGACTCCGCCATGTCGACCCCGAGGTCGGCGAAGCGCTCGTACATCCGGGGCAGCCGCTCTTTGATGAACGACACCTCCCGGTGAGAGATGTCGAGATAGACGCCGCCGTTGTCGGTCCCACGGCCCTCGGCGACCTCGGTTGCGATGGCGCGGGCGACGATATCACGCGCATCGAGTTCCATCTGGTCGGGGGAGTACCGCTCCATGAACCGCTCACCCTCGGCATTGAACAGTCTGCCCCCCTCGCCGCGGACGGCCTCGGTCACGAGACGGCCGCTCCAGGGGGCCCACTCGGGGTCATCCTCATCGACAGCCATCCCCGTTGGGTGGAACTGAACGAACTCCATGTCCATCAGGTCGGCCCCGGCATCGTAGGCCAGCGCCGGTCCGTCACCATTGTTCTCGTCGTC
This sequence comes from Salinarchaeum sp., assembly GCA_046540195.1. Classification (GTDB taxonomy): domain Archaea; phylum Halobacteriota; class Halobacteria; order Halobacteriales; family Salinarchaeaceae; genus CAZFMU01. The sequence goes on along the minus strand of JBKHFN010000134.1, from coordinate 3,272 downwards.
CCGGGAGGTATGTCGATCGTAGATGGCGGGATAGCCCCCGGCAGCGAGGATAACCACTCCAGCATTGAAGACCACAAACGCGCCGTCATCAAGGTCGACACCCACCGCCCCGTGGATCTGATCGTTCTCAACGAGGAGCTTCGTGATCAACAGGTTCTCTCGGTAGGGGATCTCGAGTTCTTGGGCCTGCGCGACAAGCGTGTCGAGCAGCGACTCGCCGGTGTGATCGCCGGCGAAGGCCGTGCGTCGGAAAGACTGTGCCCCGAAGTACCGCTGATCAATCGCTCCGTCTTCAGTTCGGGAGTAGTCCATCCCCCATTCGTCGAGTTCGCGCAATCGCTCGGGCATCTGCTTGGCGACGGTTTCGACCTTCTCGGGGTCGTTGACGAAGTGGCCCTCTTTGAGAGTGTCCGCCGCGTGAATCGTCCAATCGTCCTCCGGATCGTGGGTTCCGAGGGCGCCGTTAATCCCGCCCCGCGCCCATGTCGTATGAGCGTCGCCGTGTCCGCGCTTACCGAGCACGAGTACGTCATCAATGCCCTGTTCGGTCACCTCAATGGCGGCCCGAGCCCCCGCCGCTCCGGCTCCGATAACGAGTACGGACACGTCGACAGACCGATGCTCTGGAAGAGTCCCGTCGTCGTCTGCGCCAGCGTGTGCCATACCATTGTGATGGGCTGGACCGACTTAGGCCCCCCGGCGCCGGCCATTCCCGATCCAAGCGGTACCCACCGGTCTATGCGGCTATATAGTTATCATAGCAACCATCTTACGTAGGCATCCTTTCGTATGAGATACATGAGTTCTCGGACCGATGTCGTCGTCGACAGCACCGTATCAACCGCCGATACCCTGTCGCCCATCGAGTTCGCTCCCGCGATTGAGAATCAACACGTCCGCGTTGATCCGAGTGACTGGGCAGACATCTACGTCGTTGGTGATGTCCACGGCTGCATCGACGAACTCGAACAGATGCTTGACGAACTCGCGATTACCGAGGACGACCTCGTGCTGTTCGTCGGCGACCTCGTCCGCAAGGGCCCCGATAGTCAGGCTGTCGTCGATCGTGTCCGCTCTACGGAGAACATGATGACGATCCGGGGGAACAACGAACAGAAAATCATCGATGGCACGGCCGATCCTGGACTTGACGACGACGCAAAGGACTATATCGCGTCGCTGCCGCTGGCCATCTCGGTTGGCCAGAACCTGCTGGTCCACGGTGGTATCGACATCGAGAAGGCGCTCACCGACCAGACTGAGGATGATCTGCTTGAACACCGGTATGTCAGCGATGCCGACGAGGCAGCCGCGACCTACTGGTTTGAGCGCCACGACGAGCTCCCGCGCGTGTTCTTCGGTCATACCGTTCTCGACGCCCCCTTCGTCACCGATCACGCCGTCGGCCTTGACACCGGCTGTGTCCATGGTCATGGCCTCAGCGTCTACAACCTCACCACCGAGACGCTCTATCAGATCACCTCTGAGGAGTATAAACATCGGTCGGAGGATTCAACCGTCTCGACCGACGACCTTGTGTACTGACCACACATGGGCGACGCGTCGGATCAGCACTCCTCCCCGACAAGTGCCACGGAGGTCCCCGACTACCGTACGGCGGACGAGCTTGATCCCGAGTACTACATCAATCGGGATCTGAGTGAGCAGGCCTTCCATCGTCGGGTCCTCCATCAGGCCCAGGACGATCGCAAGCCGCTGCTTGATCGCACCCGGTTTCTCGGGCTAGCGACCGACAATATCGACGAGTTCTCGATGAAGCGGATCGGAAAGTGGAAACGCCACGTTGCCAACGACATCGGCGATCGCACCCCGGACGGACGCACGCCACGAGAGATCTGGCATGAGACCATTGAGACGGTCGAAGCGCTACTTCATGACCAGGCGGCGTGCTATCAGACCAAGATCAAGCCTGCCTTAGCCGACGCCGGTATCGAGATCGTCGGCTACGGCGACCTGTCACCGAGCGAACGCGAGACGGTCGCGGAGTACTTCGAGAGCTCGATCCTCCCCACATTGACCCCGCTGAGTTTCGATTCGGCCCACCCCTTCCCGCACATCTCCAATCTCAGTCTCTCGCTTGCGGTCTTGACACGGAGCGCTCCGGATGCTGACCCAAAGTTCTCGCGGGTGAAGCTCCCGGAAAACCGCCCGCGCTTCATTGAGGCCTCCGATGATCGGTACATCCTCCTTGAGGACGTCATTGCCGCGCATCTCGAATCGCTGTTCCCGGGCGTCGAGATCGTTGATGCGTCGCTGTTTCGGGTCACGCGTAACGCCGAGGTCGAACGCGATGAGGAACAGGCTGAAGACCTCGTTGATATGATCGAGGACGTCCTTGAGAAGCGCCGATTCGCCCCGGTTGTCCGCCTCGACATCACCCCGGATATGCCCAAAGCCGCTCGATCGGTACTGGTCGAGCAACTCGAACTCGAGGAACGCGAGGTCATTGAGGTACCCGGCCCGCTTGACTACCGTGACTTCCTCGAACTGACGGAGCTTGATCGCCCCGAGTTGAAGTATGACTCTTGGACACCACAGCCCCATCCACGGTTCCACCCGCAGGACGATCCTGATGACTTCTTCGGAACAATCCGCGAGCGGGACGTCCTCATCCATCACCCCTATCACTCCTTTTCAGGGTCTGTCCAGCGGTTCTTCGATCTGGCCGCTCGGGACCCGAAGGTCCTGGCAATCAAGGCGTCGATCTACCGGACCGAAGAGCAATCCCAGGTTGTCCAGAGTCTAATCGATGCCGCACGCAACGGCAAACAGGTGGCCGCAAACGTCGAGCTGAAAGCTCGATTCGACGAGGAACGGAACCTCCGATGGGTCGAACAGCTTGAGGAGGAGGGCATCCACGTTTCCTATGGAACTGTCGGATTGAAAACTCACACCAAAACTGGCGTGGTGGTCCGCGAAGAGGATGACAGTGTCCGAGTGTACTCCCACGTCGGGACCGGCAATTACAACTCAGAAACCGCGAAGATCTACGAAGACCTCAGCCTCCTGACGGCCAATCAGGCCATTGGTCAGGACCTGATCAAGCTCTTCAACTTCTTTACCGGCCGGTCGCTCCACCAGGATTACGAGGAGCTCCTCGTCGCGCCGGCAAACATGAAGGCACGGTTCATTGACCTGATCCAGGCAGAGGCCGAGCGGGCTCGTGAGGGTGAGACGGCCAAGATTGTCGCGAAAATGAACCGTCTTGAGCATCCCGAGGTCATCAAAGAGCTCTATGCGGCTGCCCAGGC
>JBKHFN010000133.1:0-4722 GCA_046540195.1 Salinarchaeum sp. | reverse complement strand
AAGGGCGATCAAAGGCATCGAGAACTACTACAAGACGACTGGCGGGGACGCCATCGCCATCAACGGTCAGGCAGGCCAGCAGATCGACCTCGAACCCGTGCTGTACCGCTCGCCCGAAGAGGTTGATGAGGGCGAGAAACCCGGCTGGAAGGTCAAAGGCCGCGATAAGGTCTGGAACCCCGGCAAAGAGGGCAACAGCGTCAACTACCTCGGCCGCACGCCGACAGTGCTGCTCGAAGACGACGAACACGTCGAAGCCGGGTGGCTGGCCCCACGGATCGGGCAAGCAATCGAACTCGACAACTACTGGCCGCTATTCACGAACGCCAACATCAACGCCGTCATCGACTACGGTCCAAACCAAGCCACCAATGGCGCGGTCGCCGACGGCGGTACGCCGATCGAGTTGGAACTCGACAGCCCCGGCAAGTGGGCCCAAGACAACATTATCGACCTCAACAGCGGCGATGGCTACGACGGGATGCGGATCTCGACGGCCAAAGCCCGGGAGTGGCAGGCCGAACACATCGATTCGGAACATATGCAGTTTCAGGAGGACCGCGGCTACCTCCAGGGCCTTGCCAACGGTGACGAAGGCCCCGGCATCGTCAAGCTGTTGATGCTGTGTGCGGCGATCATCCTCGGCACGCTGGCGATCGTGCTGCTTGGCCCGGAACTCGTCAGCGGCGGCGACGGTGGTGCGGGACTGAACCCGTTGATTAGCACGCTCACGATGTTCGGCCCAGTGTAACCATGTTCGGGGCCTACATCCGCGCCGGGATAACGATCGCAGCCGCGGTGTTGGTATCGGCGATTCTGAAGTTTATCGTGCCGTTTCTGCTGCCGTATCAGGGCCCCGAAGACGGGATTTTGTATCAGAGTTTCGACGCACTCGCCGAGAACTCGCTGTTCATCATGTTGATCGCCGTGGCCGCGGGTGTGCTGGCGGCCGCCGTCGCCGAGTCAAAAACGGGGGTTCGGTAGATGTCGACCTTCCGGCGGATCGGCGTCGGCCTGTTTTCGACGATTGCGCTCATGATGGGCGGGCTTGTCTACGCCGAAGTGTTCGTCGACGAGCTGCTGCCGCTGGTTGATACGGGCGGGACGTTTGGCACGCCGGTCGTCTGGCTTGATCGTATCGCTCCGATCGTGATTCTCACGCTCTTGTTGGCGGTCTGGGCGTGGGTCATCGCCGGGGCCGTCCAGGACGAGCGGACGGTCAACCGCCGGAGGGTGCGCTGATGGACGGCGCTCGACGCGCTCGCATCGGGGCGATCATCCTTGCGGTGGTGGTGTTGCTCCCGGCGGCGGGCGTGGTCGCCGACTCCCTGACCCACCAAGCAACCGAGGGCGTCACCTACGAGACCAACAGCGGCGTCGAGGTGTCACTCGGCGACGACCGCGAGGTCTCGGCCACGCCGTTCAAGGACGATGAGACGTTCAACGACTCAGATTTGCGTATCTCAGGGTCGGATGCCTCTGTTGAGGTCGATGACGACACCTATGGGTCGGACCCGATCACCATCCGCAACGCCGACGTAGAGGACTCGTTGACCGTCGAACGCACGGATCTGGACCGGAAGTTCACCATCGAGGACGGTGACGTGACACAGCTACAAGCCCGGGACTTCGAGGTCGACAACGACGAGGAGGACTTTGCGTATTCCTCGGACGACGGCTTTACGCTCAAACTTGACGGGCAGGACTCGATCGGGATCGCCGCGGTCGACGCCGACACGGGCGAGCCCGTCGACACCGTCGCAGTCGACGAGGACGGTGAGTTGGAGCTTGATCTCCCGTCGGGACAGCGTTCGATCCGGTTGGAATCCGCACCCTCAGAGCTTGAAGTCCGCGACGAGTCGAACCCAGACGAGTTGATCGGCGACGACGAAAACGTGACCCTCCGCGCCCGGCTCTTCTCGGGCGAGGATGAGGTCGTCGAACGGCAGGTCGAAAACGGCACGGTGAGTCTCGACGGCGTCCCACTCGACGAGGAACTCATCATCACGGTTAAAGAAGAAAACGCCGACTACACCTACCGCCGCATCTTGCTGGACAGCGCAATCGAGACCTCCGAGATCTACCTGCTTCCGACCGACGAACCGAGCGCCGAAGTCCGCTTCCAGCTCCAGGACGACACCGACCGCTTCGACGCCGAGGACACAAAGCTGTTCGTCGAAAAACCGATCACACGCGACAACGAAACGGAGTACCGCACGATCTCGGGCGACAGACTCGGCGCGGACGGTCAGTTCCCGACGATCCTGGTCGACTCCGAGCGCTACCGGCTGCGCATCGAAAACGACGAGGGCGAACAGCGCGTCCTCGGCTCCTACACCGTTCAGGGGGCCGAACGGACCACGCTGCCGATCGGCGAGGTCGAGTTCTCCAGTGACGTGAGCGAGGGCGCAGCGCTCGAAACGAGTTTACGTGAGGCCGACGACGACGCCGACTATGACCATGAGGTTCGGCTGAAGTATCTTGATCCGGATGCCCGGACCGACGAGCTGGACATTTCCATTGAGAACGACTCCGGCGGCGAGATTCGTCCGTCGACGACCGAGAACGTCTCCGGCAGCGAGAGTTACGTCGAGACCTACCCGATCGAAGACGAGAGCTTCGACCCCGAAGAGGATACGGCTGAAGTGACAGTCGACGCGCGCTACAGCGATGGTGAGACCGAGACGTTCGAAGAAACGCTCGGCGACGTGCCGGACGTGTTCACCGACGTACCGCTGAACAGCGACCTCATGGAGTTGATGGGCTTGGTCTCGATCGTGGCAGTCGTCGGCCTGTTGGTCATCATCAACCCACCGCTGGCCGCCCTCGTCGGGACTGGCTACGCCGGCCTGCTGACACTCGTCGGCATCGTCTCGATCCCGATGCCCGCGGTCGTGCTGGCGGGCGTGGTCAGCGTGTTGGCGACCGTCGGCACGAACAGAGGAGTGTTACAGTAATGCGATCAAAATCAGTGTTGGGCGTGGTGCTGTGTTTCGGCATTGCATTCGCCCTGTTGTCCGGCAGTGGCATCGGCGCGGATATATTCGGCGAGAACCCCGGCGACGCCGAGTCATCCGAAACACTCGAAGACATCAGCAGCGATGCCGAGGTCGACGAGGAAGGCGACGGCGAGGGGTTGTCGGCCGACGTGTCTGGGGATGATGAGCCGACCGTCACTGGCGTTGTGCTCGCTGGCGGGCAGTTCGCCGTGCAGTTGGTCGGCTCGGTGGCGCTGCTGCCCATAACGCTGACGCGGCTCGGGTTCCCGAGTTATTTCGCCGTGCCCGTCGGCGGGGTCGCCCAGATTATCGCCTTCATTGGCCTGGCGCAGTTCATCGGGGGGCGTGAGTACATATGACGGCTCCGGACACCGATCTGAACGATTCGTCGGTCAGTTGCTTTGCCGAGGGGACCGACGGTGAGATGACCGAATGCGTCGTCGAGGGTGTCTTCGGCGCTGGACCCGCGCCGTCGTTGATGGGCCTGCTCATGGGCGGCGTGCTGTTGTCGTCGCTGTACATCGCCGGTGACGGCTCGGTGGTCGTCCCGTCGGTCGTGACGATCTTGTTGGGCTCGGCGCTTGTGCCGATCCTCCCGCCGCAGTACGTGACGTTTGCGTACACTATCGTGGTCCTCGGCATCACCGTCGCCGCGTTCGCAACTTGGACGCGGTTCACCCATCAGGGAGGGTTCTAAACCATGTCAACAATATATGAACAGTTCAAATCAGTCGACCGGAGTACAGTCACCCGTAGCATACTCGGCGCGGTCGCGTTGGTCGGTGTGTTCGGACTGGTCTCGGCTGTCGCATTCCTGTATGCGGCGCTGATGATGACAACCACAGAAGTCCTCGCCAACGCAGGGGTGCTCGAATCCTTCACACCTGTGGAAATCCGCGGCTACGAACTGTTGTTCGAGATTCCGGTCGTCGCCGCGATTGGAGGGGCTGCCACGCGAGTGGTCAACATCGTATCCGAGCACTCCTACAGCCTCAAAACAGGCGTGACGGTTGTCGCCGGGGGATGGCTCTTAGTTGGAGGCATCCACCTTTGGTTGATCGATTTCGGGGTGCTGTAATGTCCCGACTCACCCAACTCGTCGGCGTGCTGTCGCTGCCGCCGACGCTCGCCCACGAAGCGACACACTGGGCGATCGCGCGGACCGTGACCGATGACGCCCAAATGGCGGTCGAGGTCACTGGCGGACGCGCGCTTGCAGCGTGGCCCCCGATCGACAACGCCTTGGTGCGGTTTCTGGCGTTCCTCGGGCCGACGGTCTTCGGGTCGCTACTGACGGCGCTGTGGCTCTCCCAGGGCGTCACGCTTGAGGGCTGGCGGCTGATCTTGGCGGTCGGGTTGGCTATCTACACGGTGCCGAGTCCCGCTGACGTGCGCGGAGCGCTCGGACGACAAGCAGTGCAACAATCAAACCATGAGATCAAAACACACGATTCCATCAAAGAACCGTCTACAAACAACAGCAACGGAGGTGAACGGCAGTGCCGTCTGTTAAGTTCGGCCAGCGACAGGTCGCAAACGAGGTTCGTAGTCGACTCGGCGACTTCTTGGCCGACAGCGATGACCGGCGAACGAACACGGTCGACCTCGACGACAGCGTACCAGAGTCGTTCGTCCAGCGCGTGCGAGAGGAAGCCGCCGACAGCCGACAAGCCGAGGCTCAAAAGGCCGGGCAGGTCTCTCTCACCGACCGTGAACGCAAGGA
>JBKHFN010000132.1:0-4797 GCA_046540195.1 Salinarchaeum sp. | reverse complement strand
GAGTGAGACTCCATAATTTGACCATCGGAGTCCTGTAGCAACGTTGTACGAGCCCCGTGGAGAACACCCTCGTCACCGGTCGACAGGGTGGCCGAGTTCGGCGCGACGCCTTCTTCCTCATCGACCGCGAGTGAGGATCCTCCGGCCTCAACGGCGTAGAGGTCGACCTCCTCGTCATCAACGAAGTGGTGGAACGTGCCCATTGTGTTCGAGCCACCGCCGGCACAGGCAAGCACAGCATCGGGCAACGCACCGATCGTCTCACGGGCCTGTTCGCGTGCTTCCTCGCTGATAACGGCCTGAAAGTCCCGAACCATCCGTGGGAAGGGGTGTGGACCGACGATCGACCCAATGACATAGTGAGTGTTCTCGACCGTCTCGGCCCACTCACGCATTGTCTCGGATATTGCCTCCTTGAGCGTCCCACGGCCGACATCAACCGGAACAACATCGGCCCCATTGATCAGCATACGAAAGACGTTGGGCCGTTGTCGGTGGATGTCGGTCCGCCCCATGTAGATCTCACAGGGCATATCAAGATGGGCGGCGGCCATCGCGGTCGCAGTGCCGTGCTGTCCAGCACCAGTTTCGGCGATGATCCGCTCTTTACCCATGTACTTCGCCAGTAACACCTGCCCGAGCGCGTTGTTGAGTTTATGCGCCCCGCCGTGGAGGAGATCCTCGCGTTTGAGGTAAACCTCGGTGTCATACCGCTCGCTGAGGGCGTCCGCCCGCTGAAGCGGGGTCGGGCGACCGCCGAAGTCCCGGAGTCGGCGACGGAACTCATCGCGGAATCCATCCTCGTTTTCGAGGACATATCGTTCGTAGGCGTCCTCGAGTTCTTCGATGGCCGGCATCAACGCCTCCGGCACGTACTGTCCGCCGTACTCGCCAAACTTGCCATCTGTGCTCATGGGTGAATACGTGTAGTGGTGATAGATCGGTGTGTCGGTCGCGGTTTAGTGCGATCCAGTGAGCGTCGCCGCGTTGGCTTCGACCGCCGTCGGGGTCTCGTCCATGATCGCACTGCCAATGAGCAGTCCATCAGCCCCGGCCGCAAGCATCCGGTCTGCATCAGTCGGGTCCGAAATTCCGCTCTCAGCGATCACGGTGACGTCATCGGGCACGGTCACGGTAGCGAGCACCCGCTCGACGGTCTGTAGATCGACCTCAAGACGGGCGAGATCGCGGTTGTTGATTCCGACGAGATCGGCTCCGGCGGAGATAGCCTGACGGAACTCCGCTGGCGTGTGTGTCTCGACAAGCGTCTGAAAACCCCGCTCCTGAGCGGCTGTGACGAGCTCCGCGAGATCATCAACAAATCTGGCGATCAACAGGACGGCATCGGCAGCGACAGCGTCGAGTTGGGCCTCGTTCAGGAGAAAGTCCTTGCGCAGGACCGGTACGTCGACGGCCTCACGGATGGCCGTGAGGGTGGCGGGATCGCCACCGAAGTGATCGGGTTCGGTCAACACCGAGAGGGCTGCCGCACCGCCGTTGACCATTGCCTCCGCGAGCGCAACCGGATTGCCCTGGTGGGTTCCTGTTGTCGTTGGACTCGTGGGCTTGATCTCAGCGATGACGGGGCGCCGACCCTCGGAACGAGCCCGTTCAAGTGCGGCTGGGATGGACATCGCCTCAATCGATCGCCGCGGCGCCGACACGGATCGCTGTCTAGCTGCCTGCAGGATTGAGCGGACCGCAGGCGCAACCTCCTCACCTGACACCATTATTGTACATTAACGGACGGATATGTACATAAGGGTTGCGGGGCGCCAGTCCCGTCAGATACTTGGGGAAAGGCGGCTTTATATCGGCTAACCACCGTAGCGCCCGTAACGGTCGGCTCGGACGCGATGGACAGCGACCAACCATGGACGACACCGGGAAATACCTCATCCACGCAGAGATCGTCGCAGACGGGATCGTTGAACGGAGTGACGTCGTCGGAGCGATTTTTGGCCAGACCGAAGGGCTCCTCGGTGACGAACTCGATCTGCGTACCCTCCAGGACGCCTCGAAGGTCGGGCGGCTTGACGTCGATGTCGAAAGCGAATCCGGACGATCAACCGGCGCGGTGACCATCGAGACAAACCTTGACCGTGTCGAGACCGCAACGATCGCTGCCGCCTTAGAGACAATCTCGCGCATCGGACCATGTCGGGCGACGGTAACGGTGACCGATATCGAGGATACCCGGGCGGCCAAGCGCCGAGAGATTGTCGAACGGGCAGAGGAACTGTTACTTAAGTGTTTCGAGGGGGGACTCACGGGCGAGGAGATCATCGACGCTGTCCGACGGCGGACACAAGTCGAAGAGATCACCACCTACGAGGGGCTGCCTGCCGGCCCCCGCGTCGACACCGGGGATGCGGTCATCGTCGTCGAGGGACGCGCGGACGTGTTGGCGTTGCTCGAAGCAGGGATCGAAAACGCCATTGCCGTCGAAGGAACCGATGTGCCAGAGACGGTCGGCGATCTCTCGCAGGATCGAACCACCACGGCCTGTCTCGACGGCGACCGTGGGGGCGAGTTGATCTTTCAGGAGTTGATGCAGGTTGCCGATCTCGACTATGTCACCTTCGCCCCCGACGGACGCGCCATTGAGGATCTCGATCCTGCCGCGGTCCGCACAACGTTACGACAGAAGGTTCCGGTTGAGCGTGCCGAAGCAATGTCGGATCAAGGACCGGCCGACGAGGCCACAGCAACGAGCGTAGACGGAGCCGGCGTGCTCACAGTCACCGAGCAGACGGCCGACCCGGCGATCGAAGAGTCAGAACCGACCCGGTCGCCAACGACCGTCCCCGAACACGGCCAGGCTGTCGTCGGGGCCGATACCGGTCGACTTCTCGATGCCGACGCAGAACTCATTGAGGAAGTCCCCTCAGGGGATCTCTTCGAGGCGATCGAAGAGACCGAAACGGTGCCGACAACCGTCGTCGTGGATGCGGCCGTCACCCAGCGTCTCCTCGATGTGGCCGCACAGCGAGGTGTCCGGCGGGTCGTCGGGACCGAACTGGGCGCATTCACGAAACGGCCGACGGATGTCCGGGTACAGACCGTCGGAGATCTCGGCTGATCAGATCGGCGGAAGTGTCGCGAGGCCGGCCAGGGCGGCACCGAGAGCGGCAGTGATACCGCCGGTTAACGTCGCCGTGAAATTGACACTACCGTTTCCGAGAATCCGCCCCTCAAGTGTCGCGCCGAGCAGACTGTCAACGGTCATGCCGAGGACGCCGGCAAGCGCAACGATGACGCCTCCTGGGAGCGCAACGCTCGCGAACAGCCGAATCATGAGTCCCGCGATGATACTTGCGCCCGCCACACCGGCGAGCAGTCCCTGCCAGGTCACCCCCCCATCGGTCCCGGGGGGAACCGGCTCAAGCGTCGTGATCAGCCGCGTCTGACCGTATGGACCGCCGATCTCGCTGGCAAGCGTGTCACTGAGGGCCGTCGCCAGCGATCCGGCAAACAGGAAGGCGTACAACAGCGGGTCACCGGAGAGAAGGCCGGCGTCGACCAGCGAGAAGAGTACCAGGCCACCCATCGCTGCCCCGGAGTTTGCAAGCACGTTCTCGCCTCCGCGGGCTCCACCGTTGGCCTCGGCAACGCCACGGTCACGCTTGCGTTCGTATCGGAACTTCGAGGAGGCGCCGCCGATGGCGAAGAAGGCCAACAGGAGGGCGAACCAGCCATAGCCGCCGAGCACGATCGTGATGACGCCAAGAAGGATTCCCGCGACCATCCCCTCAATCGAGGCCGCATCAAGCAGAAACGCAAGCAGCCCCACACCACCGGCGACCCCAACGGCGACCGCGACGGACACGATGCTGGCGTCGATCTCGATCGCCACAAGCAGCCACAGCAAGAACGCCACCGAGAACATCACGGGCGGCTCGTCCTGTAAAAACAGCATCGATCGGATCAGCGCCCCCAGAAGGGCCCCGGTCAACACGAGCGCTAGCACCTCGGCATACACGAACGGCAGCCCGGCTGTCACGGCAACGACACTCTGTCCGAGGACGCCACCGAGGAGGCCACCCGCAAGATCACCCAGAATCGGTGCATGGCTCGTTCGGGCCCGGACCAGTTCGGCACCGACGTTACCGAGGACGACGATCAGAACGGTCGATGCGAATACTGACATCGGGAGGGATCCGTAGCCGGCGATCACCGCGAGAACGGCCGCCGACAGCGCAAACCCAAAGAGTCCGCGAAGTCGACCGGCCTGGTAGTCGCCCGGACGCGCGAAGAGGTCGAACAGCGGGCCGTCACTGACGACGATGGCGACGAGGGCAATCAGGGCAAAGGGCGCTGCAGCAGCGGTTCCCAGAGCCGGGCCGGCAAGAGCCAGCAGACCAATAAATGCGAATCCGACCGCCCGGCGCACGTTGGAGTGCACGCTACCGAGTGTTCACAGAGACGCTTACTTAACAATCCCGAACCAACCGGAGGACTTACGCGCCGGGATCGGCTGTCTGCCGACGTGGGGCTCTTCGACCGGTATCTCGCACTCCGCACCCGGCTTGCCAGGGCCGAGCCGCCGGCGCACGTCGCGTTGGTGGTCACCGAACGCGATCTACTCGAACCGGACGGCTATGAGACGCTTGCAGCATTCCTTGACTGGGCCGTCGAATACGGTGCCGATCGGATCACGGTGTATGTGAGTGTCCTTGATCGCGAAGCAATCGAACCGTTGCGCCGGGGGCTCGGGCAGATCGAAGCACCACGGCCGGTGAGTGTCATCGGGCCCGAGGAGGATGTGCGCGGGACAACCCCGATTCGAATCGGAGT
>JBKHFN010000131.1:0-4801 GCA_046540195.1 Salinarchaeum sp. | reverse complement strand
TTCGACGCCAGCGACGCCGCATTGTTGCGCGCAATCGAGGACACCGGGTCAGTCGCCGCAGCGGCAGCGGCGCTCGAACGCTCGCGAGCCCGGGCTCTCCAGCGGATCGATACGCTTGAGGCGGCATTCGGCGGGCTGGTTGAGCGCCAGCGCGGCGGCAGCGGTGGGGGCGGCAGTCGTCTCACCGACGCAGCCACGCGTCTGCTTGACCGGTACGACCGACTCGTCGTCGCACTCGACGCGACCGCGCAGGTGCCAGAGACGGTCCTCACCGGGACGGTCACAGCGACGGACGGCGAGCTCGCAACGGTGAGGACGCCGATCGGGACACTCCGGGGGCTACAGGACGCCACGACGACCGGCGAACGGGTACAGGTGCGCATCGATGCTGACGCCGTAACCCTCCATGAACCGACGACCGCCCCGGAACCGGATGCAACCAGCGCGCGCAACCGTGTGCAGTGTCAGGTTGTTTCCAGTACGGCTGGCAAGACGATCTACACGGTGACCCTTGAGGCAGAGACGGCCGAGGATAGCCCTACGCTTACGGCATTGATTACTCCTGAGAGTATTCGCCGGCTCGATCTTACGGAGGGCGACACGGTAATCGCCACCTGGAAGGCAACGGCCACGCGCGTACTTTCGGCCCACGACACAGCGGAGTGATCGAACCGTTGATCAGACGGTGCCGCCAGCTATTGATATGAGCACACCCGTGGAGGATCGTGCCGAGTGGGCCCGGGTTGTTGTCGATCGACTTGAGACGGAGTATCCCGATAGCACGATCTCGTTGCATTTCTCAGACCGACTGGAGCTGTTGATTGCGGTGATGCTCTCCGCGCAGTGTACCGACGAGCGGGTCAACGCCGTGACGGCCGACCTCTTCGAGAAGTACGACGGTCCGGCGGACTATCTTGCCGTCTCCCAAGAGGAACTCGCCAGCGATATCGACTCAATCACCTACTACAACAACAAAGCTGGATATATCCAGGGCAGTTGTGAGCGAATTATTGAGGAGCACGACGGCGACGTGCCAGACACGATGGACGAGCTGACCGATCTTCCGGGCGTGGGGCGCAAGACCGCGAACGTCGTGCTCCAGCATGGGCACGATGTCGTCGAGGGGATCGTCGTCGACACACACGTCAAACGGATCACCCGCCGCCTCGGGCTGACCGACCAGACCACGCCGGAGGCGATCGAGCGCGATCTCACGGCACTGCTTCCCGAAGAGGACTGGCAGGCCTTCACTCACCTGATGATCGATCACGGTCGGGCGGTCTGTACGGCCCGGTCACCGACATGTGAGAACTGCGTGCTGGCCGATCGGTGTCCATCCTCACGACTCGACGCCGAAATCGATCTCGCCAGTGGCGACCCCTGGGAGAGCTAAGCGAGACGGGCGGGTCAGGGGACAAGCACCGAGACCGTGTGGTCAGCCCGCACGGTGATTGTATCGCCGTTGTGCGCGCTGGCAATTTCGTCGCCGTCAGCCTCGACGGCAATCGGTACGGCATCACGACGAATCCGACACGTCACCGTTTCGGGGGGAAGGATCCATTGGTCGGGATCAACTTCGAAGGGGGCCAGCGGGATGACCGCCAGGCCGGTGCCAGGGGCCAGCGTTGGACTGCCGGCCGCACGGGCATAGCCGTGACTTCCCGCTGGGGTAGCAATCACGACACCGTCAGCCCGCACGCGTGCACGACGGCGGGCGTCAACGGTCGGATCGCCCTGGCGAACGGTCTCATCGGTCGCCACACGACCAATCTCGAACTCGGAGATGCGGGCCGGTTCGTCGGTGACCATCGTCACCTCGCGGGCGACGTGCGAGACCGTCTCGCCAACGGTCACCTCAAGAATCAGCCGGGACTGCTGTGGTGGGCGGTCCGCTGCTGGGCGAGCAAGGAGGTCTAAAAGCGTTGATTCGAGGTCTTCAGTAGCGACCGATGGGATTCCTGGCGGGAGATCAACCGCAAGAACCGGTAGTCTCGACGGGACGGTCGTAAGTGCGGCATCACTCGCGGCGATCGCCATCGCAAGGTCATTCGGCAGTTGGTCGCCAGGACCGCAGACTACGTCAGTGGGTGCCGCCTCGACAGCCGCACGAACCGCGTCGGGGACAGACGCGGTGGGTGATTCGACGATCCCGACCGTCCGTTGACTCACGGGCGGCCGGTAGTGCACCCCGGGATAAATGCTTCAGGGTCTCCGCAGAGTATCGCCGGGCGATCGGGCAGTTTTGCCCTCACCGGTCGAACGGCCAGGTGCCGATATACTGCATTCCGGCGGCGGCGTTCTGTGCCTCAAGTTCCGTTGCGATCGCTGCTGTCTCGCGTTGTGGAAGGGTGAGATCCGCGCTGGCGACGCGGGCCGCCAGCTCCGTCACGAACAGGGACTGTTCTTGGAGATTCCGCCGGTCGAGTTTGTCGAACGTGTCGGCATGGGTGTGGCCCCACCCCCGACCGTCATCGTCGTGATCGCCGAGGATCATCGCCCCGGGAACGCCACGGCGGACATACGGCCAGTGGTCCCTGTGGGGATTGTGCTTGGGCGTGACCGTCACCGGGTAGCCGAGCGCCTCGCCAGCAGCACGGGCGACCGACGCGAGCGCATCCGAGCCGTGAGCATAAACTGTGAGGTCACGGGCCCCGACAACGGCATCGCTGTTCAATACGGCCCGCACCGGGTCCTCGCGCTGGATAGCGTCGTGTGTCGAGCCGAGGAGTCCGACCTCCTCAGCCCCGAAGACCACGCACTCGACGCCATAATCGAGCTCATCAAGTCGATGAGCGAGGCCACGGGCAACCTCAAGAACGGCCGCCGTGCCACTCGCGTTGTCGATGGCCCCCTCAGCGATGTCGTGGGCGTCGTGGTGGGCGGTGATAAGCACGCGTTCGTCGGTCTCCGGGCCGAGTCGGGCGTGGACGTTCGTGCTCTCGGCGTCCTCGATGGTGGCATCGACGCGGAGGGTGGTCTCGGCGCCAGCGTGACGCCGGGCGAGTCGGGTCCCGACCTCAGCACTGACCCCGACAGCCGGAACCGGTCCGATCGGTGTGTCGGAACCGCCGACTGATCCGGTCGGCGGGAGCTGTCCATCGACGTGGTTACGATAGATGAAGCCTGTAGCGCCGGCGTCGACGGCCCGGAAGTACTTCTCGCGGCGGTGGATATACCGATCGTGATGGGAGGGCACATCGCTCCGGACCAGAGCAATGCCCCCATCAAGATCGGCCGCCTCGAAATCCGTCGGGCGACCGTAGCCGACATCGAGCAGCGGACCGTGGGCGGTGGTCGCCGGCGAGCGGGGTAACGCGATGCACGCGTGGTCGGTCCCGTCGACGGTGAGCACGCTTGATTCACGCTCCCAGCCGGTCAGCGTGAACGACTCTGTCCAGACATCCGTTACGTCGATTTGTCCGAGCGCCTCAGCAACAAGACGCGCGCCAGCGGCCTCGCCGTCGGTACCGGCCATCCGCGAGCCGACATCGACCAACCGCTCGAGTAGCGACCAGCCAGGATCACTTCGATAGGTGGCGCCAATCCAGGCGTCGTCCATGTAATTTCGTCGACTGGAAGGCGCTTAAGTATTTGTAGCTCCACGAGCGACGATGGCTCAAGTTTTTTGCACGGCCTCGTTAGACTCGAAGTATGCGGGAGACACTTGCGGAGTGGCGACCGGCGGTCGACGCGGCGATCGAGGAGGTGCTCCCCCGCGAAATCGACGAGGCCTACCTGCGCGAGTTCTTTGGGGCTCCAACGTATGAGTACGATATCGAGAGTCTCCAGCAAGCCCTTGCGGATCCGATCTGGGAGCTTCTTGATCGCGGTGGCAAGCGCTGGCGGGCGGTGTTGTTTCTTGTGTTCGTCGATGCCTTCGGTGAGAACCCCGAGGAGTACCTACACTACGCGACGATTCCAGAGATTCTCCACAACGGAACGATCATCGTCGACGACGTTGAAGATGAGGCAACCAAACGTCGTGGTGAGCCCGCGTTGCATCGACGGTACGGCAGCGACATCGCGTTAAATGCCGGTAACGCGATGTACTTCATTCCACTAAAGCTCGTGACTCACGGTCCGGGGGATCTTGACACGGAGACACGGATGCGGGCCTACGAGATGCTCATGCATGAACTCAACCGGACCCACCTCGGCCAAGGGATGGACATCTGCTGGCATAATGACCCGACGGTCGAGGTCTCCGAGGCGGAGTATCTCGAAATGTGTGCCTGCAAGACGGGATGTCTCGGTCGGATTGTCGCCCGTCTCGCGGCGATCGTAACCAATCAGCCGCCAGCCGTTGAGGAGGCGGTTGCCAGATACGCCGAGAAGGTCTCAATCGCCTTCCAGATCGGCGATGACATCCTCGATATCGAGCACTCGATCGGCGAGGCCGGCGAGTTCGGCAAGGAGTTCGGCAACGATGTCCGAGAAGGGAAGACAACGCTCATGGTCATCCAGGCGCTCAGGACAGCCCCCGAAACGCGGGCCGAGCGGTTGCGCGAAATCCTCGCCGCCGAGGAGAACGACGACACGGAGATTCACGAGGCAATCGACATCATACAGTCCTCCGGCGCGATCGGGTACGCCCGCGAAAGCGCACTTGAGTTGGCGGCTGAGGCGCGTGCGCATCTCGACGAGCTTGACCTCCGTGATGGTCCGGAGGCCGAGCTCCGACAATTCACTGAGTTCGTCATTGAGCGGGACGTATAAGCGAGTGCGGTCGATGCGGACGATCGCCGGCTGTCCAAACACTGTTAGGCTATTCCATCGTACTATCAGAACATGGCCTGGCGTC
>JBKHFN010000130.1:0-4878 GCA_046540195.1 Salinarchaeum sp. | reverse complement strand
GCTCGGCCATGTCGCTGTACTCGATCTCGACGAACGAGTTGCGCTGCTGGACGAAGACGGTTTCCGATCCCTCCTGTCGCGAGGAGAGGATGTTCATCGTCCCGACGTCGAGTCCCTTTGCCATATCTGTCGGTTATAGAGCCTCCGTCATAAACTTTCGTAAGACGCAAACGATCGTCTTGGCGAACCGCTGAAGCCACCGTCGGTCCTACTGTCGGGTATGACCGACGAGCGTAAGGGGCTCATACACCTCTATTACGGCCCCGGGAAGGGCAAGACGACCGCCGCCATCGGGGCGGCCCTCCGGGCGGTGGGCCACGACTGGTCCGTGGCGCTGGTGCAGTTTCTGAAGGGCAGTACCGCCCTCGGACAGCCCTACGGCGAGATCAACCCGCTGACCAGCCACGATACGGTAACCCACGACCGGTTCGCGCTGGACCGACACATCAGCGCCGCGGACACGCTCACCGAGGACGAGCAGGCGACCATTGAATCCGGACTGGAGACGCTCGCGACGCACCTGCGGGATCCGGCGATCGACCTCGTGGTCGCTGATGAACTGGCGCTATTGTGGGCCTTTGATATCGTCGATGCCGATCGGCTGCTCGACGTGCTTGAGGACCGACACCCCACGACGGAGGTGATCGTCACCGGGCGGCAGGCGCCGGCGGCGCTGATCGATGCTGCGGCATACGTGACGCACATGGGGGCGATCAAACACCCCTTCGAGGCGGGCACGGACGCCCGGGAAGGAGTCGAGTACTGACGACAGTAGACCCTGATCACCACGCCGCAGTTAGTGTACTTTCAACTCGACGCGACGCCCGTCCGGATCGCGCACGTACGCCGCCCACGACCGACCGTAGGCGCCATAGCGCAGCTTGGGCTCATCAGACTCGATAGGAACATCCGCCGCTGTGAGTTCCTCAAGTAACGCGTCAAGATCAGCCCGGGCGTCGGCCTGCGAGGAGCGTACCAAGAGACAAAGATGCTCACCGCCCACGTCAATCTCCTCGGCACTCGGGACGAGGTGGATGTGTCGGCCGCCAGCGACAACAGCAACGTAGGGAACCGCCCCGTCCTCGAAGCGTTCACGGTCCTTGATTGGGAGCCCGAGTAGCTCGTGATAGAAGGTGAGCGCTCGCTCAAGATCACGGACACGGATCGCGACGTGATCTAGGTCGACGACATCAATGTCCATAGCGTGATGCAGGGCGTCACGCCAATGAGTGCACCGGCCTCAGCAGGCACCAAAGCGTGCCACGACCGTCCCGCCGCAGTCGGGACAGGTTGCACGGAGAGCCTCCTCGTCCGGTTCGAAGTACGTGCCACAGCCGGGACAGGTGAAGACGGCGTCCATACCGATTGATAGGGCGCCAGCGGCCTGAATCCATCGATCCCCGCAACCTACCGGACGATGGTGACCGGGATTGGTGTCCGGTCGACGATGGCCTTCGCGACGCTCCCGATCGCGCGCTCGTGCGACCGCGAGAGCCCGCGGTGGCCGACGAAGATGCCGTCCATCTCCTCTTCTTGAGCGTACGTCGGGATCACCCGGGTCGGATCGCCATAGAGCAGCTCGGTTCGGATCTCGACGCCGTGGCTGTGGGCGAGATCAACCGCGTCGTCGAGAATCTCCTCGCCGCGCTCCTCGGCTTCCTCGACGCTCTCGATGATGAGGTGCCGCTCGGCCTCACCCAGACCCGCTACCGGATCGCCCGATGGCTCCTCATAGACGCTCGGATCGACCGCATGTACGGCTGTCAGCGAGGCGCCCATCCGCTCAACGATCGTCAGTGCGTGTTCGATGGCCGTGTCGCTCGTGCTGGACCCGTCCGTCGCGATGATAAAGTCCATGTCGGGTCTGACGAGCGGCGAGGACTTGTGGTTAACGTCTCTCAAGGGTGCGTCATAGGCGGGCGATCCGCTCCTTGATCGATGGGTGCGTCGCGAGCAGCGGCTCAAGCGGCGCGGCCGCGTCGGTGTGCAGCGAAACGACCGCGAACCGCCACCGGTCGACCCGGCGCAACGCCCGGGCCAACGCGTCGGGATCACCCGTGACTGCGGCGGCGCGCCCGCCGCCGGAGGAGTCCCGTCAGCCATAGCCCGACGTAGACGAGGGCAACGAAGAGGATCTGTCCGAGGACGATGCCGATACCGAGGAGTCCCTGCCCGAGACGCCCCCACATCACTACAGTGTAGGCCGTCTTGCAACAGGTGTCTGTCGGCACCGATCCCCGCCGGGACAACGCCTATTCCTGTCGACACCTACACTACCACATGGCCCAAAACGTCGGGCGGACAGACAAGTACGCGCGTATCGTCATCGGCGCCCTCGCGGGCGTATGGTCGCTGGGCATTCTTGCCAACGCACTACCCGGGCCGGCCGTCCTCTCGCCGATCCTCGGTATCGTCGCCGCAATGCTCCTCGGCACGGCGTTCACCGGATTCTGTGGGCTCTATGCCGCGCTGGGAATCAACACCTGCGCGGTCAAGCGCTCCTAATCGGGGTCGTACCGGGCGATCGCCCGCACCGGCGCGCCATCGGCATCGATCGGCAGCGGCAGTGCAATCAGTTCGAACTGTCGGGGAAGCGGATCTAGCCCACGGAGGTTCTCGATAATTGCCCGGTCAGCCGATAGGAGGCGCTGATGGGCGGGGTGGTCCTCGGCCGTCGGCGGATCAGGACTGACGGTGTCGAGGCCGAGTCCACAGCCAAGGTCACGGACATGGGCGGCCGCCGCTGGCGTCAGCGCCGGGTGTTCAAGGTACTGATCAGTCCCCCAGTGACGGTCCCACCCTGTCTCAAGAACCAGCAGGTCGACCGCCGGTGGAACGGTCGCTGGGAGATCATCGGGACAAACGCGTGTCTCAGATGTACACGGTGTGGGATCGATCTTCCGGGCCGTGAAGACGAACCGATCGATCGAACGCTCGCCGAGGGTGGCGCCAGCCGAATCAAGATGAGCCGGCGCATCGATGTGCGTTCCGGTGTGGGTGCCACAGCGCAGGCGATGAACACTGGCGCCATCGTCCGTGATTGTCAATGCGGGAGCAACCGACACTGTCGGATCGCCCGGATACGTCGGCATTCCCGACTCAATTGGATGTGAGAGGTCGCGAATCACACGCCCGGTCGACGGGCGCAGATAAAGAGGCTACCGACTAGTGACCGTGTGGATCGGCCGGTTCAACCGGGAAGTCCTTCTCACCGGCTCTGATTGGAATCTCAAGCCAGTTTTCCATTGGAATCATCGGACACTCGTAGGCGGCGTTGTACGCGCAGGTCGGATTGTATGCCTCGTTGAAATCAAGCACCCACCCATCGTCGGTCAGGTGATCATCGGGCTCAAGATCAAGGTACCGACCGGCACCGTAGGTTTCCTCGCCGCTTGTGGCGTCGCGGAAGGGGACCCACAGCCGGTCCGCGTCATGATCCGGCCGATAGGCCTGCAGCGTGTGTGACTCGCCGCCAATCTCGAAGGTGAACTCCCCCCACCGGAGGTACCGCTGGGTGCCATCAGCAGTGGTCTCGACAGTCACCGTCTCCTTTTCGTCGTGTTCGACAAGCGGGAGGACAAACCGGTAATCCAGGTCGGGCTCGTAGTAGTCGAGTCCGGGGAAGTCGTCACCGCGCAGTTCCGGGGGAAGCGGCGATCGCGGGGAATCCCGGAAGTACTCGCGTTTGGCCTGTCGCATCTGCTCGATACGGTCGCGCCACGTGGGATTTGGGTCGGCGTGTGACATGGATATCGAAGATCGGGCGGTTGATCGAAGGCGACCGCCGGCCCTACTCTAATGTTGATCGGCCAAGACAATATTCCTTCCGCCAGGTTGGAGAAAGCCATCGGTGGTTCCGTCATTTATAACCATTGTGAAAATTAATGTAGGTGCATTCGATAACGATGTCTGACGCATCGGCAGCGACGACGCTCAACGAGTTGCTCAACGCGGAAAGGCCGCTCTTTGAGGTGGCCGAGTACGCGGCGGACGTCGGGGCCGAGCATCTCAACGTTGAGTATGGTTATCTCGCGCGGATTATTCCCGAACTTGACCACTGGGTGGTCGTCGCGAGCACCGCCGAGGAGGGGCCCGTGGCAGTCGGCGAGGCGACACCGTATCACACGACATTCTGTCGTCACGCCGCCGATACGGGTCATACGGTCGCGCTCGGAGACGTGTCAAACAGCGAGTACGCCGGCGATATCGCTGCCCAGCGGCACGAGTGGAAGTGTCACGCCAGCGTGCCGATAGCGCTTGGTGACGGATTGTATGGAACGCTGTGTTTCTCCGATCGGACGCCCAAGCGGGAGGGATATCACGACACTAAGATTGATTTCATCAACGCGCTTGGGACCATTCTCGAACGGAACTTCGCACGCCGCGAGTACGAAACCGCACTCGACAATCGCAACCGACTGCTTGGCATTTTTGGTCGGTTGCTTCGGCACAACCTTCGCAATGACACGTCGATCATCAAGGGCTATCTCGAACTCCTGATTGACCAACTCAATGATCCAGATCCGGATCCGGAGATCATCCGTTCGAGTGTCGATCGACTCATTACGCTCTCCGAGAAGTCTCACGAACTGCGGAAGATCGCCCAGACACGTCCCACATTTCGTGAGATCCCAGTCGATGCGATACTTAAACGCGTCGCCAGACGACTTGAGAGCGACTATTCCGGACTGCACACCCACGTGGAGGCCCCAACACCGGTGCGACTACTGGGGCTCCCGACCATCGAAACCGCCGTGTACGAACTCGGTGAGAACGCGGCCATCCACGCCGGACCGGACACCACCTGTTGGTTGTCGATCGATCCGGCGCCAGAGACAGTTACGATCGCCGTTGTTGATGACGGGCCAGGACTGCCAC
>JBKHFN010000129.1:0-4879 GCA_046540195.1 Salinarchaeum sp. | reverse complement strand
AGCCATCGCGCTTGCCGGCCCACAGCTCCGACGGTGGGTCGACCTTGATCGGTTCCGGTTCGGGAGTGCTGTCTCGCTAGGGTTGTTGCCGCTGTCGATTATTGGCCTGCCCTTTGGCGAGTACGCCCCGCTCGGGGCGCTAGCACTGACGGCGCTCTTCGACCGCGAACGGCCCGCCGACGAGCGCGAGGAGTCCGAGGATCAAGAGATACCGGAGAACCCAGGGACTGTCGAGCGGGCCCCCTGGCTGTGAACCTCGATCACCAGAGTGAGCTGCCTTCTGATAGAGGGGCCTCGAAAGGTCTTTAGACGGGGCCCACCCATCATCGGCGCGTATGACCGTACGCGTCGGGATTCTTGGTGCCACCGGTGCCGTTGGCCAACGATTCATCCAGCTTCTTGCCGATCACGATCAGTTTGAGGTGGCTGCACTGACAGCCAGCAGTGACAGCGCAGGAAAACCGTATTCTGAGGCCGCCAAGTGGCGGGCAAGCGGCCCGATTCCTTCCGCAGTTGCTGACATCACGGTCACCGAAACCACGCCCGGGGCCGTCTCCTCGGAGGTCCCGCTGTTGTTCTCCGCACTCCCCTCCGGTGTCGCCGAACGCGTCGAACCGGACTTCGTTGAGGCCGGATACATCGTCTCCTCGAACGCCTCGAACGACCGGCTGGCCGAGGACATCCCGCTGGTCATCCCGGAGGTCAACGCCGAGCACCTTGACCTTCTTGAGGTCCAGCGCGACGAGCGGGGATGGGACGGCGCGCTGGTCAAGAATCCTAACTGTTCGACAATCACGATGGTCCCACCACTGGCGGCGCTCGATACGTTCGGGCTGTCGGCCATCCGGGTGGCGACGCTTCAGGCGGTCTCTGGCGCCGGATACGCCGGAGTGACTTCGATGGAGATCATCGACAACGTGCTCCCACATATCGGCGGCGAGGAGAACAAAATGGAGACCGAGACCCGGAAGCTCCTCGGCGAATTTAATGGTGCGGCCGTCGACTGGCACGACGTCTCCATTGCCGCCTCGTGTAACCGGGTCGCCACGCTTGATGGCCACCTCGAGAACGTCTGGATCGAAACCGAGGACGACCTCGATCCGGCGCGCGCCGAACAGACACTTGAGGCGGCGCCGACAGTCGACCTCCCGAGTGCGCCCGATGAGCTCATCCGGGTCTTCGACGACCCCAACCGCCCCCAGCCGCGGCTTGATCGGAATATCGAAGGCGGCCAGGCTGTCGCCGTCGGCCCGGTTCAGGCGACGCCTTGGGGTATTCAGTTTGACTGTCTCGCGCACAACACCATTCGTGGCGCCGCTGGCGCCAGTCTGCTCAACGGCGAGTTGCTCGTCGAGCGCGGGTACCTCTGAGAGGACTCAAGCCGCCGGATCAATAGCATACACGCGTGCCGACGAACACCCAAACATACGATCTGCTCGGGTGGGCGACGGACGGTCCGATCCTCGATCTTGATCACACCGTCTTCGGGTACGCCGGTAAGTTCCGGACCCCCCGGACCGGAAAGGCCGTCGCCCGTGACGAGAATATTGTCGCCGCCGCGTGTTTCAACGATGACCGGGCGTACGCCAACGCTCTGCGGATCCGGTATCTTACCGTCCGCGAGGACCGCCGTGGCGAGGCCATCGGTCCACGGCTGGCGGCGTTCGTTCGTCGTCGTGCCCGCGACCGAGGTTATGACCGCGTCCGAATCGCCGTCAACAATCCCATCGCGTACGACGCGCTGTATAAGACTGGCTTCGGGTATACTGGTGAAGAGCGCGAACTGGGCGAGGTACTGCTTGAGGCGCCTGATAACCAGCCGGAGACGGCCTATTACAATGGCCTTGACGCTTTCACGCGTGAGGACCTACCGGCGGCCCATCGCACCGTGATCGATCGCGGCCGTGACCGTGGTCCACCAGCGCCGGTGACGGTACCGTAGCGCGTCAGCCGGTATTCTTCAGGCCAGCAGAGATACCCTTGAGTGTGAGCCGGAGTGTCCGTTCTTCGGTCTCCGTCCGGTGGGTCTGAGCAAGCAGATGCTGCTGAAGGAGGTGCAGCGGCTCAACGTACGGGTTCCGACGGTGGAGTGATTCTCGGAGGTACTCTCGGTCGATCGGATGCTCCCGGTCGGTAATGTCGGTCAATAGTGTCACCGCCCGCTCGTACTCGGTACGGATTTGTGAGACGAACGCCTCGCGAACCTCCGGCGGAGCGTTGCGGGCGTACTCCTCGGCGATCTCGATGTCGGCCCGGCCCAGTGCCAGGGTGGCATAGTCGACCATGACGCTGAAAAACGGCCAACGGTCGTACATCTTCGAGAGCGTTTCGATGCTTCCGCCGGCTTCGAGGTACGCATCAATCCCTGTTGCGATACCGTACCAGCCTGGTAGGAGGAATCGTGCCTGCGTCCAGGCAAACATCCAGGCGGTCGCGTCGATCTCCTTGATGGCACGCTCGCCGCGCACCTGGTCGGTCCCGGATCCCAGATCGAGTTCTTCGATCGCAGCAATCGGAGTGGTCGTCTCGAAGAACTGACCGAACGCCTCGGCGCCGACCAGCTCCCGGTAGGCGTCGTGTGCGGCTCCGGACATCGTTTCCATGGCTGCCAACCAGCTATCAGGGATCGCGTCGATCTCCCCGGTGGTTGCCTCACACCGGGCCCGTACCTGCGCATCGACCATCTGTTCGATGTTGCGCTCAGCAATACGACGGTTGCCGTACTTCTCGGCGATTGCTTCGCCTTCTTCAAGGAAGCCGACCGGCCCGGCGATCGTTGCCGGCGGCTCGGCGCGCAAGGCGTCGTTCATCGGTGACCCGCCTCGGGAGATCGGCCCGCCACGACCGTGGAGCATGCGCAAGTCGACCGGATGGTTTTCAACGACGGCCGTAAGCGCGAGTTTTGTTCGCCGGCGGGCCCAGGCGCTTGAGAGAAAGCCACTCTCCTGGTTCGTGTCGGCATAACTCAGCATGACCTCCTGGAACTGATCGCTTGCGGCGACGGCTTGTTCGTACGCTGGGTTCTCAAGGAGCGTCTCAACGCAGTCAGCGGCGGTCGTCAGCCCATCGACGGTCGAGAAGATCGGGACGATGTTGATGCCGGCGTGCCCCGGTAGATCGACGACATCGGCCTGGTCGGCCAAAAACAGCACTTCAAGAATCTCCGATGGAGCCTCAACGCCGGCAACGGCGTACCGACCAACGGCTTCGGGGCTGAACCGGCGGTGCCAGTCTGCCAGCCGCTCGAAGAGTTCACACACGCGAGCGGGCGACTCCGCAAGGCCCGTACGGTCGGTGAGGTCAACGATCGGCTCGTCCTGGCGGATGGCGTCGGTGAGCACCTCTTGTCGGTCGGTTTCCGAGAGTTCCGCGTAGTCGATGCCGACCCGCTCAAGGAGTGCGGTGACCGTAGTTGTGTGTGCGTCGGTCTGATCGCGCAGGTCGAGGCTCGCGAGCGCGAAGCCGAAGGTCTCGACCCGCCGCCGTAGCGGCTCAACGTGGGCCGCGACGACCTCGTCGGTTCCATTCGCCCGGAGACTGTCGGCGATAACGGCCAGATCCGCCTCGAAGTCGGCCACATCGTCGTACCCACCGGGACGGACGTCGCCAACCCGGTCGAGCCGTTCGCGCATCAACAGGAGTTTCTGCCGGTAAGGCTCGCCGGGGTACCGTTCGCGGGCCTCCCCGGCGACGCCTGGAAGGCGGTCCCGGTCGGCCGATAACGACTTCTCGAAGGCCTCGCCGACATCGATCCGCGATCCGTCCTGGCTGAGCACGCCAAGCAACTCGAAGAGATCCTCGCGATACCGTTCGAGGACCGCCCGACGCTGGCGTTCGAGCGTTTCCTCGGTCACGTCAGGCGTAATGTGTGGGTTACCTGCGCGGTCGGCGCCAGCCCAGGACCGAAAGCCGACCAACTGTGGGACCGAGACGTCCTCAAAGACCTCGTCAAAGGCCGTCTCGAACTCGTCGTAGACCTCGCCGATGGTATCGTACAGCGTGTTCTCAAGGTACCACTGGACGTTCCGGGCCTCGTCGCCCGCCTGTGGCTGGCGGGTGCGGACCTGCGGAGTCTGCCAGAAGCTCGTGACCTCCGCATCGATATCCCGGTGGTGGTGGCGTCGTTCCTTTTCGGTAAGCCGGTGCTCGTCAAGCGCCTCAAGGTGTTCGCTGATCGACTCGAGTTTGGTCTTGACCGTCTTGCGTCTGGCTTCCGTGGGGTGGTCGGTGAACGTTGGTTCTACACGTACGTCCCCGAGCAGGCGCTCAACGTCGTTACCGTCAAGCTCGGCCTCGGCCAGGGCCGTGGCGGTCTCCTCGGGCGTGCTGCTGAGCTCACCCGTGTTTGAGCCCTCGCGGATCGCCCGGACGTGCTCACGGCTCTCTGCGAGGTTGATGAGCTCGAAGTAGGTGGTAAACGCCCGCGCAACAATGCTTTCCTCCTCGGGTGTGAGTGCGTCAAGCGTCTGTCGGAGTTCCTGTCGCGACTCGAGTTCCCCGTCCCGGTAATCGATCGCGGATGTCCGGAGGTCCTCGACGATCTCGAAGTGGCGTCGTGACGTCTGCTCGCGAAGGACATCGCCGAGGAGCCGTCCGAGTTCACGGACATCCTGCCTGACCGTCCGGTTGTGGAGTGTCATTACCGGCGAGCCTTTCTCGGGCGTGCTAAATCCACCGGTTTGCGGGTGGTCGGCGTATGGATGACCGGCATGCGAGACAACATGGCACTAATGCGGACAAGCCTCGATGGCGTCAGATCCGGTGTCCAAGGAAAGGCCTATGACACGCACTCAGTTATACTCGCGCCACCGGTTGCCACACTCGGTGCACTTAAAAAAGCGCGTTGGCGGCTCATCGGCCGAGGCGGTCTGCTTGATCG
>JBKHFN010000128.1:0-4882 GCA_046540195.1 Salinarchaeum sp. | reverse complement strand
CGGTCGGCCGGCAGCAACCGACCGGTGGGACCGGCTACTCTCGGCGGGACGCGTGGTCTGGGGGTACGCGGCCGACGACGCGCACGCTGATGATGACGTCGGGGGGGCGTGGACGGTTGTTCAGGCACCCACTGCGACACCCATGGCGATTCTCGACGACTGCGGGCCGGCCGGTGTTACGCCTCGACGGGTGTGGCCATCGAGGCGATTACCGTTGAGGCAGGAACTATTACCGTCGAGACGGCGGACGCCGAGGCAATCCAGTTGATGGCGGACTACAGCACGATCCAGCAGACGGTCACCGGATCGACGGCGACATCCCATCTGCCAGCGGACCTCGATATGGACGCCTCCTATGTCCGAATTGTCTGTCACGGCACCGGCGAGCAGACCGCCTGGACCCAGCCACTATTTCTCGATGGCCGCCGGGGGTGATCACACCGAAATGTGTTCGGGTTTGAGCGTTGAGTGCAACCGAAAGGCAAGTTCGGCGGTGTGTACCCAGTAGAAGATCGTGCGTTCCAGTGCCCGGACGATGCTGGCAAGGTAGCCGAACAGCTGCGGGCTATAGGCCGTGACCAACTCGAAGAGTTCATTCAGATCGCGGTGGACGGTCTCTTCGCGTTCTTGGAGTCTCTCGTGCATTTCGAGATCGGCCGCGAAGGCAATCTGACCCATCAGGCCGTTGATCTCCGCCCCGGCGTTGAAGATATCCCGGACGCGGTCGGCGATGACCCCTGTCGCCTCCTCGTCGTGACGGTCGATCACGTCGGCGATAAAACACGAGCGGTCACCGACGATCTCAAGATTGGTGGCTGCCGTTGCGAGATCGTATGCGATGTGGTTGTGTGGCCACTCGGCGGCGATCATGTAGGATTTGAGTTCCTCGAAAAAGTCGCTGTGGCGCTCGTTGCTGACGGCTTCCAGCTGATCGGCACCGGGATCGGGATCACCCCCCTCAAAGGCCTGTTTCGCGGCAACAAACTGATCATAGGTCACCGCATCAAGATCCTTCAGCAGCGCCATCAGCGTGGCCATCCGATCGGCGTGTAGTGGGGTCGCTCCTTCGTCTGGGGTCAGTGCCGAGACCGTCGCGATATTTTCATAGAGTGCTTGCTTATTGAGCAAGTAGCCCTTTGTGACGATACCCTCACGCTTGAGATACTGGAGGAGTTCGGACAGATACTGTTCGGAGATGTTGACCTGGTTGGCGAGGTCCTCTTTGGTCTCGGGAGCGGTCTGATCAATCGCCTCGATTATCCGCGCCATCGTGGCTTCCCGTCCACCACGATCCGGAATCCGGGTCCGCTTCCACGCAGGATCGGCCATATGGGCACCACTCAAACCGTATTCATATCTCTGTGGTCTAGACAGTACGGACTAGTATGGACGCTGTTTCCCGTGTAGTGACCCCGGTATGATCCACTCAATAGCGATTCATATTGCTATTACAAACCACCATATAGAGCCTGCAAGAACCCAACGCGTATGGAGACGCGGAAGGTGCAACTGTCCGGAGGGACAACATACACCATTTCACTCCCAAAATCATGGGCCGAAGAACACGGTATCGACGCCGGCTCGGTGATCTCTCTGACCCCCAACGACGATGGGTCGCTTGTCGTTGAGACAGCCGATCCCGAGGGGACAACTCCGGATCGGACGACCGTCGACATCGCCGCGAGCGAGCCGGACGAGCTCATCGAACGGGTACTCGCGCTGTATCTAGTCGGCTATGACGAAGTGACGCTCAAACACCGGGGTGGGTACTCCGATGCCCAGCGGCAGGCTGTTACCGAGGCCATCGACGGGCTCTCGGGATTCGAGACGATTGAGAAGACAGCCCACACACTCCGGCTGCAGGATCTCATTGACGCAGCAACGGTGGATATTCGCAAGACAACCCTTCGGTTGCGGTTGATCGCGCTGTCGATGCACGAGGATGCCATCCGGGCGATCACCGATCATGATGAGGCACTTGCGGACCATGTGGTCGCTCGCGACGCCGAGGTCGATAAGCTATTTGCGCGTGTCACCCGGTACTTCCGGCGATCACTCTCGGATCTCAAGGAGGTGAAGAACCTGGGGTACTCTCGTGATGATCTCTTCGAGTACTACTATACCGGGCGCCAGCTTGAGCGGATCGCCGACCACGCCGAGAAGATCGCTTCGTTTGTCCGTGACCGTGATCAGCCGCTATCGGACGGCCTGCTCGAACAGATTGATCATCTCGGCAGCTCCAGTCGGAGCATCGTTGACGACGCCGCACGGGTGGTCCTTGAGGACGCGGCGGTTGATGTGGCCTACGAGACGCTCCGACAGCGCAACAATCTTCGTGATGCAATCACGGCCGCTGATCGCCGGCTGTACGATCATTCCGATCCCGAAGCGGCGCACGCTGCTGGATTAGTCTTTGATTCAATTCGCCGTACTGCTGAGTATGGGGCTAACATTGCCGAAATCGGTATCCAGCGCCACTGTCGAGACTAGACTCCGAAGTAACCCACTAGCGCGGCTGTTGTCACTACGGATAAGAGCACCTGCAGCGGTGCGCCGACACGCACGTAGTCAGTAAAGCGGTACCCACCGGGCCCATAGACCATCAGATTGGTTTGGTAGCCGATGGGGGTCATGAAGGCGGCACTGGCGCCCAGGGTGACGGCGAGGACGAAGGTGAACGCTTCCGCGCCGATAGTGCTGGCCGTTTCGGCGGCGATCGGCACGAGCAACACTACGCTCGCGACGGGGGTGATAAGCGCAGCGAGTAGGCTAGTCAGCAGATAACACACGAGGAGCACTCCAGCAACTGGCAGCACATCGACACTCTGTGCCAGCGCTTCGGCGAGCAGCACATCACCGCCGGTCTGTTGCATCGCTACCCCGAGTGGAAGGATGCCGGCCAGGAGGAAGATCACGTTCCAGCCGACGGCGTCGTATGCCTCACTCGGGCGGAGACAACCGGTCACGAGCATCGCGAAGACGCCGCCGAGAGCGGCAATGACGATCGGAACGACTCCGAGCGCGGCAGTAGCGATGACCCCGAGGAGAATCACAAGCGCAAGCGGGGTCTTCGGTGTGAGTGGCGCCAGTTCGTTGATGTCGCGATCGAAGGTGTGTGGATGGTTTGTAACGACCAATTCGCCCGCCTCATCAAGGTACTCAATGGTATCGGGGGTGGCCTGTAATAACAGCGTGTCACCGGCCTGGAGGGTGACCGATTTGCGATCGGTGTGAAACAGGTTCGACCCACGCTTGATTGCGAGGACAGTCGTTGCAAAGCGCTCCTCGAGTTTGCTCTCGCCGACGGTGGTCTCGACGAGTCCCGAGTCCGCGGGAGTAATGGCTTCAACGAGCGTTCCTGGGTGATCGTTGCCGATGAGATCACGAGCGGTGATTCGCTCACGCGGTCGGCGGGAGAGATCATACCGCGAACTGAACTGCCGCAGATCTGCCGGCGCCCCGAGGAGGATCAGGCGGTCCCCAGGGGCGACCCGTTGGTCGCTGTCGGGGCCGAGTATCTCCCCATCATGGGTGATCTGCAGGAGATCGATGTGGCGGTTCGTCTCGGGATCAAGTGTGGTATCGATGTTGGTGATGCGCTGTTCGACAAGCGGTGAGTCGGGCCGTACGACCAGTACCGCAAGCCGCTCGGAGAGTTCAAACCGCTCAAGGAAATCATCAAACGGATCGATCCGGGCGGGGGTGAGTCGACGGCCGACAGTGATCAGATAGATGAGTCCGGTTAGCAGGATGAGGATCCCCACGGGCGTGAACTCGAACATCGAAAAGCTATGGAGGGTGGGATACTGCTGGGGAGAGGCCTGTGAGAGATCGCCCGCTAAGTCACTCGCGAGGAGGTTCGTGGCAGTGCCGACTAGTGTTAGTGTTCCCCCGAGCATCGCGGCATACGAAAGCGGTAATAGCAGCTTTGAGGGCGACAGCTGGAGCTGCTCGGCGATTTTCGTGATCATCGGAACGAAGACGGCAACAACGGGCGTATTGTTGATGATGCCGGCGGTTACCCCCGTAAGGCCGACCGTGGCGCCGAGCAGTCGGGATTCGCGGCCGGCGGTCCGCCGGACAAGGGCAACGCCGAGTCGGTCAACGACGCCTGTCTTCTGGACGCCGGCGCTAAGAATGTACATTGCGATGATGGTCACAGTCGCGGGGGTGCCAAACCCGGCGACGGCCTCGGCGGCTGGGACTCCTGTGTACGGCTCAAGTACCACGAGTGTCACCAAGACGCCGATAGCGGTCACATCCGGCGGAATACGGTCAGTGAGAAACAGGACGAGTGCGGCTCCGATGATACCGAAGACTAACACTGTCCCGGTCGTCGCCATGGATCGATAGTTCAGCGAATGAACATAAATACGTGACGGGGGTCGCCCGCAGAATCCCTATTTTTGCTACACATTGTAAAAATATATAATCTAAACTTTATGTATTTTATTCAATATAATGGTGGCACGCCAATGACTCCCGACCTTGAGCAGATTCCCGGCATTGGACCGAAACGCGCGAAGGCGCTTCGGGTGGCCGGATACGAAACGCTTGATGATCTTGAGGCGGCCACCGAGGAGGAGTTGCGTGATGTCGCGCTGTTTGACGACATCCTCGCACGTGATATCAAGGCAACAGTCAGCCCCTCCGCTGAGGATCCCGTTGCGGTGAAGGCGCCACACAGTGTGTCGCCGGCGGACTGGCAGGTCACGAGTCTCCAGGCAGCGCACCTCCAGACACTGTGCATGGACCATTCTGCGACGCTGGCGGGAGCAACAGCACGCGACCTGCGCGAGCGTCTTGAGCCCGTGCTTGACCCTGAGTTGCCTTGTTGAACGCAAGACAGCGTCGGGGTAGGGTTAGTTAATCGCATCTCTAC
>JBKHFN010000127.1:0-4919 GCA_046540195.1 Salinarchaeum sp. | reverse complement strand
GAGTATGTCGAAGCCGACCGAACCGGGCTAGTGCACTCTGCCCCCGGACACGGTGAGGAGGACTTCAGGCGGGGCCAGGAACTCGGGCTTGAGATTTTCTGTCCGGTCGGCGGTGACGGGATCTACACCGAGGCCGCTGGCAAATACACTGGGACATTCGTCCGGGATGCCAACGAGGAGATCATCGCCGATCTTGAGGCAAAGGACCGGCTGCTTGCTTCTGAGACGGTTACGCACAGTTACGGTCACTGCTGGCGGTGTGACACGGGAATTGTCCAGATCGTCACTGATCAGTGGTTCATCAATATCACCGAAATCAAGGACGATCTCCTCGCGAATATCGAGGACAGCGAATGGCACCCTCAGTGGGCCCGCGACGAGCGGTTCCGTGACTTTGTCACCGAAGCACCAGACTGGAACGTCTCGCGACAACGCTACTGGGGCATCCCGATCCCGATCTGGCTCCCCACTGAGACCATCGACGGCGAGTCGCACGAGTGGTCCGGCGACATGGCCGATGCGATCGTGATCGAGGATCGCGAGGAACTCGCTACCCGAGTCGATCGAGACGTCGACCCGACGAATGTTGACCTGCATAAGGACACTGTCGATGAGCTGACAATCACCGAAGAGGGGATGCGCTATGAGCGCGTCCCGGATGTCTTCGACGTCTGGCTTGACTCCTCGGTGGCCAGCTGGGGCACGTTGCGGTTCCCCGAGGAGACGGCGGCGTTCGAGGAGTTCTGGCCGGCAGACCTCATTATGGAGGCCCACGACCAAACCCGCGGGTGGTTTTGGTCACAACTCGGCATGGGAACGGCGGCGATGGACGCGATTCCCTACCGCGAGGTGCTGATGCACGGCCACGCGCTGATGCCGGACGGCCGGGCGATGTCCAAATCCAAGAATATTCTCGTTGATCCCCACGAGGTGATGGACCGATTTGGGGTTGACCCGATGCGCCTGTTCTTGTTGTCGGTCAACGCACAGGGCGAAGACATCCGATTCTCCTGGGACACAACCGAGGCAATGCAGCGGGATCTGAATATCCTCTGGAACGTCTTCCGCTTCCCGCTGCCGTATATGGAACTCGATGGATTCGACCCGGCAACGTTCGATCCCAGTGCGGTCGCAGATGACCTCGAAACCGTCGATCGGTGGGTGCTCGCACGTCTACAGACAGTCATTGAGACGGCAACCGAGCACTGGGCGGACTTCCGGCAGGACCGCGCCGCCGATGCGATCCGGGAGTTCGTCGTCGATGATGTCTCGCGGTTCTACGTACAAGCGGTTCGCGAGCGGATGTGGGAGGAAGAACACAGTGCCTCCAAGCAGGCCGCCTACCACACGCTGGCATATGTCCTCAATCGGGTAGTGCGACTGCTGGCGCCATTTACGCCGTTTATCGCCGAGGAGATCTATGGGACGCTTACTGACGACGCCGGCCATCCGACGGTGCACATGTGCGACTGGCCGACGGCCGACGACCGGTGGCAGGATCCGACCCTTGAGACGGACATTGAGGTCGTCCGGGCAGTTGAGGAAGCCGGGGCTAACGCTCGCCAGCAGGCCGAACGCAAGCTCCGGTGGCCGGTCACACGGGTTGTTGTCGCCCCCGACACCGATCGCGTTGAGCAGGCGATCACGGCACACGAGGACCTGCTGGCCGACCGGCTAAACGCCCGCGAGATCCAGGTCGTATCGGCTGACAGCACCTGGGAGGAACTGCAGTACCGTCCGGAAGCCGACATGCGCGAACTCGGTCCGGCATTTGGCGGGGATGCAGAGACGGTCATGAACGCCCTCAAGCAGGTGCGGGTCGCGGAGCCCGATCTCGACCGGCTCAATGCGGTGGTCCACGAGGAGGAAATCATCGCCGAGGACGAACAACTCACCGACGAGATGATCGAGTTCGTCCGCGAGCCACCAGAAGCGGTGAGTGACGCCCGGATTGAGCGCGACGGCGAGTCGATGGGAATCGTCTACGTCGATACCGCGCTGACCGAGGATATCGAAAGCGAGGGATACGCCAGAGAGGTCATCCGCCGCGTCCAAGAGATGCGCAAGGATCTCGAACTGGATATCGAGGAGCCAATCCGTCTTGAGTATACAATCGCGGACGATCACGTGGCCGATCTTGTTGCCGAACATCAGTCGCTGATCGCCGAGGAGGTCCGCGCCGAAGAGGTTGGACCGGTCGGCGATGGGCACCGCCAGGAGTGGGACATCGAAGACACGAGTGTAGAGATCGCAATCGTCTCACTCCGCGAGGCTACTGCCTGAGCACGCCTCAGGGGCGCCGACGAGCGAGTCCACCGAACAGGACGACTGCGAGAATCGCCGCGTACACATCGAACCCAGGAGTCCGACCGTTCGGTGTGGATTCATCAGAAGAGTCAGGGATGTATACGGTCGTTGTCGACGGACCGATGTCATCAGGGACCTCCTCCGGAGACGAGCGACGCGGATCAGCGCCGAGTGAAAGCGTCTCACGAACCGGCCCGACCGTGACTGTTGGCTCAAAGGCCGCAACGCCGGTAAAGCGGACGGTGACCGGTTCATCCGGTGGCAGTCGCTGATCGACTGTCGCTGTGCGTCCGCCCGCTTCGATGCGCACCGGACGGGTAAGTGATTCCGAGAACTGATTTTTGATTGTCGCCGTTACGGTGATCGTATCAGCTGTCGGGGAGGGGCGTGTCGCCGTGAGTTCAAGTGTGAGCATCCGGGGGACAACGGCGGTCAGTCGGCCGCTACTATCGCCAACGTAAACGGCCGATCCAACGGCTGGGGGCGAAAGGTCGGCCGTAGCGACCGACGCCGTCCAAAGATCGACCCCACTCGACGCGTCAATCCCGAGGAGATGGCCGGTGTCGGTGCTCACGAGCACCTCTCCGGGTGTCGGACGCACCGCCGGTTGTGTTTGATTGGTCGGGAGCGTTCGCTGCCAGCGAATATCCCCGTCAGCGATGGCAACAAGCGTGTCGGAGGTCGGCACGACGTAGAAGCCGGACATCTGCGACACAATTGTACCTGCTTTGATGACAGAGATGTCGAGCGGAACCTGCCAGCGGGTCGTGCCGTCATCAGCGTCAAGCGCATGTACACGTCCGTCTGCGGTGAGAACACCAACGCGATCAGTTCGGACAGCTGGGGGTGTAACGATGGGTGAGGGAAGTGACACTGTCCACTGATCGGCTCCGGTCTGAGTGTCAACTCCCCGAATAGTGCCGTTTGCTGAGGCGGCGACGAGAACGTCGGTATCGGACCCGATGGACAGTGAAGAGGCCGTGACCGGCCGTTCCCAGCGTACGGTCAGATCATGGACTGAAACCGCTCGGAGCGTTTCGTTTGTCAGAAGGTAGACTGCGTCGTCGCTCGTCGTGACATACGAAGGAGGGGTGGGACCAAACCGGACACTATGGTTGCCGGCGCCGGTCACAGCGGTGAAGGAGTGAATCGTTCCCGTCGTATCGACGACCCGGACGGTGCCGCCGACAAGTACGGGTGGGGCGGCCGCCGGGACTGAGAGCGACCGCGACCAGCGTCGCTGTCCGGTATGGGCGTCAAGCGCAACAAGCGAACGGCGGGTGGTGACGTACACCCGGTCGTCACCGACAACCGGCGTCCCGAGAGGGGAGTCCTCGAGTGAAGTGGTCCAAGCGTGCTCGACTGGAGCCTCATCGGCAGACGCAAGGCCGACGCCACCAACAATGAAGAGGACTCCGACAGCCAAGCAGGCGACCGCCTGACGCCAGCGGTTAGGGGCCATCGGTCACTCCCAAGCCGTTTCTATCTGGTGGGAGGACATACGTCGGGGACATCATCATGCAATAGCATCTGCGATTACTGGCGCCACGGAAACGGTACTTGCAGGACGTTCGAGGGTGTCGGTAGCATACAGTGTATCGGCGCCCGATCGGATTAGTTTGAGATAGGCATTCCCGGCGAGCACCGGATGCACGCAAGTGACAAAGACGCGGTTGCAACCCTGGTCGTGGAGCGTTTCGATAGTCTCGCTCATCGTTGACCCAGTGGCGATGATATCATCGACAACCACAACATCACGTCCCTCGGCATCGAGTTCGGACGGCGATAGCGCAATGTCTTCTCCAGAGTGACGGGTCTTCTCGAAGGCGTCGACCGTTCCGCGCCCGTATGCATTGCAGACGGTCGACGCGAGATCGGTGGCACCGGCGTCCGGAGCGA
Source organism: Salinarchaeum sp. (assembly GCA_046540195.1). Taxonomy (GTDB): domain Archaea; phylum Halobacteriota; class Halobacteria; order Halobacteriales; family Salinarchaeaceae; genus CAZFMU01. Next base: position 713 of record JBKHFN010000127.1, on the reverse strand, counting down.
GGAAGATCGGATCGGTGAGGTCCATAGGAAGCGGTTCGGCCAGCCGCGCGCTGGCGTCAACAACGCGTGCCGGCGGATCGAAGAACGATTGAACATTCGACTCGTGTGGGTTGACCGTTACGACGCGATCAGTACCAGTGTCGATAGCTTGCGCAATCGCCCGAATACTGACCGGCTCACCCGGGGCAAAGGCCTCGTCCTGTCGGGCGTAGCCCAGGTACGGAATCACCGTCGTCACCACATCGACACCGGCCTCCCTGACGGCGTCCTGTAGCTGGAGGAGTTCGATGTGTGCACGCGAGGATACCGTTGAGGCGACGATGACCGCATGGTCGGCGTCGGCGGTCCCGACCGTGACGTGCAGTTCGCCGTCCGGAAACCGGTCGTACTCGACGGCGGCAAGTGGCTCGTCAAGCGTCGCGGCAAGTCGCGCGGCCAACACCTGCGAGTCGGACCCGCTGACAATCATACCGGAGGCTACAGAGGAACCGGTACATGAGTGTTCGGTCTCATCAGCCCGTCAAAACGGCTATGGGGAGCGGTCACTCACCCTCAGTATGGACATATTCGGATCCAGCGGGGTCCGTGGGGTGGTCAATGACGAGATGACCCCAACGTTCGCCCTGCAGGTGGCGCAGGCAGCCGGAACCGTCTGGTCAGCGTCGCGGGTTGCGGTCGCCAGAGACACACGAACGTCGGGGCGGATGCTCACT
>JBKHFN010000126.1:0-4945 GCA_046540195.1 Salinarchaeum sp. | reverse complement strand
CGAATCGGTCAATCCCGGCCGCCAGCCCCGCGAGCACGACGATATCCGCGTATCGATCGAGCACGTGATCAAGCAAGTCACCGGCTGGCGAACTGGTGTGTTGTTCGCGAGCAAGAGCCCCATCGAGTAGGTCCAGCCAGCCGTTGAGACCGATAAGGAGTCCACCGGCGGCGTAAAGCCACCGCTGGTCAGGCGCCACATAGAAACACCCGGCGGCAACGACCGCGACAGCAAAGGCGATGACACTCACGGTGTTGGGCGTCATGCCAATGCGGTCGGCAAAACCGGCCATCGGGTCAAGCACGCGATCAGCCAGCGGCCGGAAGCGGTCGAGGGTCATGTGAGATACTCAATATACGAGACGGCCCCAACGGCCGGTTCGCGCTCGCCAGCGATCACTGCCGCAATCGCCGCCGCGATTGCTGTTGGAGACCGATCAGTCGTCTCGATCTCATAGACGTTCGACGCCCCGTGTTCCTTGACGGCCTCACTCAGGATGACATCAAGGGCCTCGGACTCGGCGTTCTCCTCGGCGGTCATCGGAGATTCGCCGCGTTCACGCAGTCGCTTGGACAGGACCTCGGGGTGACAGCGCAACACTACGACACGGTCAACCGGCAGGTGGTGTGCAAGGTGTGACTCAACAAGCAGGTCATCATAGTCAGCGAGATACTCAGTGATGGCATCAATGTCGGCCACCAGACTGTCGCGATCAGGGTCTCGCCCCGTGTGGAACCCCTCGGTCTCAAGCACCTCGTTGAGATGGACAACCGGGAGATCGACCCCCAGCGACGCGTCATCTTCGAGGCACTCAACGGCCGTCGTCTTGCCCGTCCCTGGCGTGCCGGTCACCGCGACTCTCATGCCGTCTCAAGAACCTCGTTGATCGCGTCAATGGCCTGTTGGGTGCCCTCTCGTGTCCCACAGGATACACGGATGCACTCTGGGAGCCCAAAGCTCGTACAGTCTCGGACAATCACCCCTTCGTGCTTGAGAGCCTCGGCGATGGCTGTTGCGTCGCCGACGTGTGCGAGCACGAAGTTACCGTGGCTTTCCCAGGTCGGCGCATCAATCGCCTCATGCATGCGCTGACGACCCCACTGGGCCGACTCGATACTCGCCTCAAGATGAGCGTCATCCTCCAGTGCCGCCAGTCCCGCCCGACAGGCCAATTCGTTGACCGCGAACGGTGTGTTGATTCGGGCGTAGGCGTCCGCCCACGCCTCGGGAACGATCGCGTATCCAAGCCGTAACCCGGCGAGCCCGTAAGCCTTCGAGAAGGTTCGCAACACGGCAACATCACTCCGCTCTTCGACGAGTTCCCGGGCCGAGGGATGCTGGTTGTACTCGCCGTAGGCCTCATCAACGACCACCAGCGTTTCGTCGTCAGTCTCCTCGGCGATCTCGCGGATCTCTGCAAGCGTGTAGATCGCCCCGGTCGGGTTGTGTGGCGTCGTCAGGTGAACGATTCGGTGGCCATCGTAGGCCTCCAGTACGGCCTCTACAGGCATCGCGAAGTCACGCTCTCGGCTGACCGGGTAGGTGTCTGTCTCGCCGTGATGATAGCGGGTGCTCATACCGTAATAGGCAAAGCCTGGCTCGGGGAGCAACACCCGATCCCCCGGCTCAAGTGCGGCCCGCGAGAGGTAGTCGATGGCGCCGTCGGCACCGGGCGAAAGCCAGATCTGCGCTGGCATAACCGCCCACTGCTCGGCGAGCGCACGCGTCAAGTCGGTATGACTCGACTTGGGGTACTCGGCGACGGCCTCGGCGCCAGCCTGGATGGCCTCAACGGCCTTCGGACTTGGACCGAGTGGGTTCTCGTTTGAGCCGAGCGCCAGAAAGGCGTCCGGCTCCATGTCGAGCTCCCGGGCGACTTCTTCAATGCCTTCCCCGGGGATATACGCCCCGTGGGCCGACAGGTCCCGTGGTCGCATATATAACTACAGTCGGTGGCGCGCCGTAAGGATTGCTTTTGTCAGGGCACTGTGCCTGGCGTCCACCACAAGCATCTTTAAAATGGACCACGATTGCAAAACTATGGATTCTGAACTCCGTGCGCGGATTCACGACCTCGATGTGACAGTCTGGGTCGGCAAACACGGACTCGAATCGGTCCGCGAGGAGGTTGACGATCAATTGGACAACCGGGATCTCCTAAAGGTGAAGTTTCTCCGAGCGGCCCGCGGTGGAACCTCGACAGAGGCGCTGGCCGAGCAACTGGCTGATGATGTCGGCGCCGAACTCCTCGAGACCCGCGGGAACACTGCTGTGTTCCGACGATGACACTCCTGCCGCTCGCTGCTGATCCGGTCTCAGAGGGCTTTCAGCTGTTCGGGATTCCTCCAGAAATCGCTGATCCCGTCGCCGCCGCGCTGGTGTTCGTTGTCGTCTTCGGACTCTTCTGGGTTGTCGGCCGGAGTGTGGTCGTTCGGGTGCTTGAACGGCTCCTCGGGCAGCGCGACATCGACGTTCATGCTCGACGACCGATTCTCAAAGTTGGCCGCTACGCCGTGTTGTTTGCGGCAGTGACCGTCGCCTTCGGAGCGGCTGGCTACGGAAACTTCCTGACGTCACTCGCGACAATTGCCGCCGCGGCGACCCTCGCGATCGGGTTTGCGATGCAGGACGTCATCAAGAACTTCGTCGCTGGGGTGTTCGTATTCATCGAGGAGCCATTTCGCATCGGCGACTGGATTGAGTGGGACGACCACGCCGGGACCGTTGAGGACATTAGCCTGCGGGTCACCCGGGTCCGAACCTTCGACAACGAACTGCTGACGGTGCCAAACGCACAGCTCACCGACGGTGTGATCAAAAATCCCGTCGCCAAGGATCAGCTCCGAGTGAAGATCACCTTCGGTATTGGCTACGACGACGATATCGACGAGGCAACCGATATTATCCTCGAAGAGGCCCAAGCACATGAGGGCATCCTCGCGGATCCGAAGCCGTCGGTCCGGGTGACCGAACTCGGTGACTCGGCCGTTGGGCTCCAGTCGCGGATCTGGATCGATGATCCAAGCCGGAGTGATGTCGTCGGGATTCGTAGCGCATACGTTCAGGCCGTCAAGGAACGCTTCGACGAGGCGGACATCGACATGCCGTACCCACACCGGCAGCTGGTCGGCGGGATCGACGTGACCGAGCACCCGCTCACGGCCTGACCGGCGTTGGCACTCAACATGATGAGATACATGAGAACGGACGCCCAGGCTTGCCCGGTCGTCGGTGACCGGGTGGACCCGGTTGCCTCCTCCACCCCGTGACCCGTCGAGCGACGAGTGTCCGACGATCCGCTGCTCGCTTCCGCGCCTGACGGGGTCACGCCGGCTAACCACGACGGGACGCCCCTGCAGGCGATCGCCGTGGACCGTCGCCCCCGACGGACGAGGCTTCCACGTTGGCTCGCGGGGCCCGGCCGCTTCTGACCGCACGCCCCCGGGTTTCGGCCCCCGCTAAAGACCATGAGGCGGGTTTACGAGCAGGGCCTAGCTGCCCGGCCTAGTCCGATTCTTAGATACGTCCGTCCACATTAAGGGCCTTTCGTTCCCTGCTCGCCGACGGGATCGTAGCGACCGGAACACACACCAGGCTGCTGGTCTAATCCCGGAATATGGGCCTGGGAAGTGCCGCCAAGAAGCTTCAGACGCTGACTGACACGGCCGAGACCCTCTATGAGCAACTCAGCGACTTACGCGATCGCGTTGTTGGCCTTGAACAGACGACCGAGGACACCAACGAACGGATCGAACGCCTTGAGACCGAGCTTGAGCAGCACCGCGCCATTCTTGAGGCGATCGCCGAGGATCAAGATGTCGACCTTGCGGACATCGAGAGTCCAACGGTTACATCCGAAGAGTAGTCGCCGGTCAGGAGACGGCGAATCGTCCGACAGGACGGTCATGTTGGGACGATGGGCACCGCCACCCCGGATGCCTACTCAAGAGTTCGTTCAAGTACCGCGCGGTCAGCATCAATCGCCCCAGCGGTCCGTTTGAGCGTCGCCTCGCCGAGTGTAAGCGACAGTTCCCCTGTCGCGGTTGGTGACCCGATCGTCTCAACCGGCGCAATACCAGCGAAGGCATCCCGAACACCTTCCGGGTCGGTTGTCTGAACCAGTACCCGACCGGCCTGTTCGTGACAGAGCGTTCCAATCGGATCGTCCGTTGCCACCTCGACGGTCGCCCCGACAGCCTCGGAGACCATCTCGGCGAGTGCAACGGCGAGCCCTCCTTGTGCGACATCGTGCATCGCGCGGGTGCTCTCTTGCGTTGCGATTGCCGCGGTCGTCTCGATAAACGGCTGTGGATCTCCCAGCGGACTGGGGAACCGGTCAGTGCCGCCAAACTGCGCGAGGTACTCGGAGCCGCCGAGCTGTGGTCCATCGACGAGTCCACGATCACCGACGAGCAGGAGGTCGCCTTCGGGCGTGAGTGTTTGTGAGGGAGCCTCATACGTCGGGGTCGTCCCGACCATCGCTACGGTTGGCGTCGGCGGGATCGGCCCCGAGGCCGAGTCGTTATACAGCGAAACATTTCCGCCGACGACCGGGACCTCAAGTGAGCGACAGGCGTCGGCCAGCCCCTCAACGACGCGAGCGAATCCATCGAACACTTCGGACGTCTCGGGATTCCCTCCGTTGAGGCAGTCGACCGCTGCCAGTGGACTGGCGCCGACGGTGGCAAGGTTCGTCGCGTTCTCGACAGCGACAGCCCGGGCACCCTCGTAGGGCGCCTGATCCGTCCACCAGGGATCGGCTCCTGCTGAGAGGGCAAGCCCAACGTCCGCCTCACGGATGGCTAACACCGCGGCGTCGTGTCCTGGCGGGACAGCTGTCCGGACGCCAACCTCATGATCGTACTGGTGGTACACCCAGCCTGTATCTGCCGCGTTGGGACTGCCGACGACCGCGTCGAATGCTTTATCGAGACTGACATCCGCT
>JBKHFN010000125.1:0-4973 GCA_046540195.1 Salinarchaeum sp. | reverse complement strand
TTCATTGATGCCTTCGACGGGTTTCCTGGCCCCTATTCCGCGTACGTCGAGAACACCATTGGCATCGATCGGGTGGCTGAGCTTGCCGAGCGGTCAGGTGCCGACACGGCCGCCTTCCGGTGTGTCGTTGCCTATGCGACCGAGGCGTCGGTCACACCGCCGACGGAAGGGACGTTGCATCGATCCGGATCCCGATCGATTGTCACCTTCGAGGGTCGCGTCTCTGGACGGATCGTCGCGCCGCGAGGTGACGGTGGATTCGGTTACGATCCAATCTTCGAACACGACGGACGAACACTCGCCGAGCGATCAACCGAGGAGAAAAACGATATCTCACACCGCGGGCGCGCGCTGGCGAAACTCGCCGCGTGGCTGAACGCCTGATCGTCTGACGGGGATTTTTTACCACTGATATCGGGACTCTCGATGGGGACGCGACGGACCCATCCTCGCCTGTGTTGCGGAACCCCCACTCGCTTCCCACTCCCCGTCGTACCGTCGCCCCCATTGGTGAGGGGCCGACCTCAATCGGACGGTTCCTCACGCTTTTTGTCTCCCGGCACTCACGGCGGAATATGCGGTCCGAAGACGACATTCGTGCGCGAATCAACGATCTCGAGGCACGGTACGATGCCAATGATCCGCCCTCGTCGCCGACCGCCGATGAACTCGAGATCGAACTGCTCCGCGCGATCGCCGAACTCGAGTGGGTAATCGGCGATCGCGACGAACCAGAGACGTTCCCACAGCGGGAATAACGCCCACCCACTGGAAGCACAGACGCTACGTGCCCGTACCGCTCCGAACGGTCGGCGCGGCACGCCGGCGGGTGCGAATGTCCTGTGGCCGGATGGCGGACGCTGGTAGGCCCATCGGGACCGGCTGCCTCGCAGTCTTTATCCTTCTACCGCCCCTCTCGTCTCCGTGAAGGACGTTATGACCGGCACGAGTCACGGAGTCCGGTTGGCGTGGAGACGAACGGCTGTAAGTGATCAAGGAACAAAGCGCCGAGTTACAGCAGCACGGATCACACACCGCCAGCGTGCGTCGCCTCGGCCATGATCACGAACCGACTCGGAGCGACGGTCATCATCGACGAGGAGATAACGGCAGGGTCGGTTGCGCTCGCGTATGCCGACTATAATGCATTAGATAGCGATGAGGGCAGTGAGCCGGTGCTTCGGTTGCGCTCTGGAGGGGATCGACAGTTAGCGGCACGAGCGGTGGTCGACTCGGAGTTGGACCCAGGGACCATCGCACTGGCACAGTCAGCCGCAGACAGTCTGGGCGTCGACGAGGAGGACGCCGTCGCGGTTGAGGCGGCACGGCTCGTTCCGGCCCGCCGGATCGTTGCCGCACCGGTCGCTGAGATGTCCGTTCGGGGCGGTGAGCAAGCGGTCCGTGAGACCCTTGCCGATCGCCCGATTGTTACCGGTGACGACATCCCGGTCTCATTCCTCAATGGGACACTTGAGTTACCGATCCGCGTCACCGAGACGGTGCCAGAGGGACCGGTCGCCATGGGCTCCGAGACGGAACTGGTTCTCGAAGCCGGTCCGGCGGCTGATCCAACCGGAGACGTCCACCGAACCCCGCTCCCGGAGTCAGCAGTTGGCGGGTACGAGGATACCATCGCCCGCATACGATCGACGATCGTCAGTCCACTCACCCACGCCGACGCATACACCGTTGACGGGCAGTCGGCGGCATCGGGCGTCCTGATGTCAGGACGGGCAGGGGTTGGAAAGACCCATTTGATACGGCACGCCGCTTGGCTGGCTGATGCCGAGATCGTCACGGTCGACTGCACGGAGCTCTCGGCGCGATCGGCTGCGGACGTAGGCGATCGACTCGACACGATCAGTGTGGATGCAGTCGCCGCAGCGCCGGCAATCGTCCACCTCGATGATCTGGGGGTCCTCGCCGACCGAGGCGACGACGCACTTGTGCGTCGACTCGGCGCGTGGATTGAGCGAACGATCAGACGCGATGAGATCGCCGTCGTGGGAGAGTGTATCGACGCCGAGGATATTGATTCGGTGCTCACGCGCGGAGGTCGGTTGGCCCGTCATCTCACGGTGCCATCGCCAAGCGCCGATGATCGTTATGCGATCCTCCGCAAGCTGTTTGCCGGACTCGATCGAAGTTCCGCGGTCGATCTTGAGACGATGAGCGAACGGACGCTTGGCTACGTGGCTGCGGATCTACGCACGCTCCGGGCGCGCGCACTTGAGGCAGCGATCGCACGGAGAGAAGGGGACGGTCGCGTGTCGCTCCAGCCAACGGATATCGAGACAGCCATCGACGAGACGGCCCCAACCATTGCCGAGCCGACGGGGTCGGTTCCATCGATCTCGTTCGACGATATCGGCGGACTCACGGAGGCCAAGCGCGAACTGACCCGGGCCGTCGAGTGGCCGCTTAACCATCAGGCGGCACTTGACCGTCTTGGTGTCGCCGGGCCGGCAGGAGTCCTACTGTATGGACCACCAGGAACCGGCAAAACGATGCTCGCTCGCGCGGTCGCCTCAACGACGGATGCCAACTTTCTGCCGGTTGATGGGCCGGAGTTGCTCAATAAGTACGTCGGTGAGAGCGAGCGTCGGGTCCGACAGCTCTTCGATCGAGCCCGCGACAGTGCACCGGCCGTGGTCTTCTTCGACGAGTTGGATGCACTCGGAGCCGCCCGGAGTGACGACGGAGGCGATGGGGCACCCGAACGAGTTGTCTCCCAGTTGCTCACCGAACTTGACGGGCTTGAGCCCCGCGAACGCGTCACCGTCATCGGTGCGACAAACCGGCCGGATCGAATCGACGACGCGCTCATCCGCCCCGGCCGGTTCGATCGGATCGTCGAAGTCCCACTGCCGGACGCGGAGGCCCGCCGCGAGATCATCCGGATTCACGCCCGCGACCGGCCGATCGAGTCACTCGATATCGACACGCTCGCACAACAGACCGAAGGGTACTCCGGGAGCGACATCGCCTCGCTGTTCCGAGAGGCAAGCCTGCTGGCGATGGAGAAGTACCTTGAGGAACGGGCCGCACAGACAACCGGGGAGGTCTCACTCGAACACGTCGAGGATCTGCGGGTGACGCGCGCACACGTCGACCGTGCGCTGGACCGGGTCGGGCCATCCTTGTACGCGCAGGCGCGCGAGGAGTACGCCGCGTTCAATCCGGAGGGGAGCGACCCCGGGCCGGCACCTGGGTCCTGACGGCCAGCATGAGGATCGGTGGTGGTTTGTACCACGCGTGCGGTAGTGACCGTATGGACGAAGGTACTGCCATCCTTGTGATCCACGGGGTCTTCGCACTCGGGCTCCTGATGTTCGGAGGATTCAATATCATTGGGGGAAACATTCCGGGTGGAATTGTCAACGTCATGATGGCGATCGCGTTCGTCGCCGTCGGCTTCTTCATGTCGAAACACCGATAGCACGACCGGCGCGGGCGGTCACCAGATCCCCTGGTATCGGTCCATGATCGTCACCACGACAACGTGCGGGAGTGTTAGGACCGCAATCAACACGAGATAGAGACCGGAGAACTCAAGTAGCGTATCCGGCCGGTTAGGCACGATCACCAATAGCGCATAAAACAGCAACAACGCTCCAGCCGTCGTCGGGGCCGCGTCCTTGATGAACCGCCACAGTGCGGTCGTGAGGTCGTGCTGTCGGATGGCACGACGGGCAGGCGTGTCGACAGCAATGAGGCGGGCGACGTGGCGCGCGGAGTGCCAGAAACAGAAGTAAAGCCCGATTGCGAACACCGGGGGAACGGTAAGGAAGAACACCCAGAGGAAGACCGTCTCGAACGCGTCGACCGTCCACGCGAAGCGGTGTTGGCTGTGAAAGTAGCCATGGAGGAGCATCACGAGTGTCACGGCCGCGAAGGCAATTCCGAGTGACCACCGGACAGACGGCTGGAAGAGCCACCCAAGGCTGGACCCACCGGAGGCGGTAAACGGCTGGATGAGTGCCGCGAGGACCGACCGGTACGCATCGGGAAAGCCAAGTAACGGCACAAGCATCGGGAGTCCACCGCGCGCAACGATCGTCAGTGCGCGCTGGATGCGCGATGTCAGATGATCGGCCTCGATGAAGGCCATGAGCGGAAAGAGATCGCCTTGTCCCCAGTGGAACCAGGTGAGGAGAATAAAGAAGACGGCTGCCTGCGCCGGGGCGAGAAACCACCACGCGAGATACGCTCCGCTGAGTAGCGCGTAGAGTACAACAATCGCCCCGATTGACCGCCAGGAAGGGCGACGGTCGTGGAGTCGTGAGAGTACAAGGTGGTCAACGGCGCCGTGGGGCATACCGAGGAGGACGGCACTGATCGCCAATGGGAACGCCTGGATCAACAGGGGAAGGTCAACCCCAAGGAGAAATGCCGGCACCGGGATCGCAAGCAACAGCCACGCGGTCCAGAAGACCAGGCGCCGGAATGTACGCTGGACACTGGCGGCGAGGGTCGTCGGGTCGTCGACGGACGAGGAGACATCAACGGGCATTGCTATGACGTGAGCGTCAACGGGACGCTCCGTCTACCGCCGACAACACACAGCGGTCGACATGGGTGCCAGAGCGTCACACCGAAGTCTCTGGCGGAGGTCCTCTTAAGAACTCGGGTTTGTCCGAACGAAGGGTCGCCGGCCGTGGCTGAACGGGTGCGTGGTCAGTACTCGTGGAAGACGCGTCCACAGTCCTGACACTCGATCGTATCGGCACGGAACCACCGGGAAACGCGCGTAACCGAACCACCGCAGTCCGGACATACGCCGATATCGCGGCCGTCCGCGACGCGAGTCGAGAGATCAAGCAGTAGATTCTCGAGGTCCTCGATACGCTCCTGTTGCTCTTCGACCTGTTTGCGGAGGTCTTCGACGGTGGTCTCCTGTTCGGTCGCCGCCTCGACGTCCAAGGTGGCCGCCGTCTCGGTCGAGGATTCCTCCTCGAGGGTATCGACCTCGG
>JBKHFN010000124.1:0-4974 GCA_046540195.1 Salinarchaeum sp. | reverse complement strand
GCCGACCACAAAACACGCGTTCAGCGCCAACGAGCTGCCGGACGTGAACGATGATGATGAGGCGTTTTTCCGTCGGATCCTGCTGGTTGCGTTCCCGACAACGGTGCCAAAAGACGAGCGGGATCCGAGGCTTGATCAGAAGCTCCAATCCGAACTGGCTGGTGTGTTGAACTGGGCGATCGAGGGGCTGCAGCGCCTGCTCGAACAGCACGCGTTCACCGGCGATCGCCCACCATGGCAAACACAGGAGACATGGGCAAAGTGGGGCGCCTCAACCGAACGGTTCATCGAGGTCTGTCTTCAAGAAGGCTCCGACAACATCCGCAAGAGCAAGCTATATCAGGCCTACACGCGGTTTTGTGAGGATGAGTCCATCCCAGCTGAGTCCCAGCACAAACTGACTCGCGAGATGAAAGAGGCCGGGTTCCAAGACGGCCAAGCCTACGATCGCGATGTCGGGCGCAGTGTTCGCCAGTATCAGCACGTCGAACTAACAGATCGCGGACAAGAATATCTCGCCGATTCTGACGGTGATGAAACAACAGGAACCGGCATCGCAGACTACTGATTCTCGTCGGGCCGTTCTACCGTTCCGGTAATATTTGCCACGCAAAACCGGGTAGCGGCAATACTTGCCAGCCCGGGATATGTTAGACTTCTAAGAGTGTGCAGTTAGTGAGTTGACACTTCAGGGATTTCGAGGGGTAGCGGCTCTCTACCGAGCATATCATTTTGCTAACTGCACACTTTGGTTTGACCTATCGCGTGTGCGTACGCGTGCACGCGCCGGCGGGATAGGTGCAACCAAACTGTTAACACAGATACTAACAAATTCGATCTGACAAGTCAGTAAATCGGAAAGAAAAAAAGTCCGCTATCGCAGCAGGATCAGCTGACTGTAGTCACCACCGGCTCGCTCGGATTTATCGCGCAGGGAGACATCCAGCTCCCACAGGATCCGCAGCAGGTCCGGCGGGATCTCGGTACCGGCCACGAGGACCTCGATCGCATGATCATTGTTGATCCAGTGGGACTCGTGATGGAGGACATCGCGCACAAGCTCGTGGTCCTGGAGCCGGGTCTTTGCCTTGCGCCAGGAGACGGCCGGATCCGGGTCAACAGCGGTCATTCGCCCATCACCCGGGAGACGATCCCGAAGGCCTTGCTGACGATCGACTCGTAGCGCTCGCCCCAGCCAACATCGGCATCGACGTACGCGAGCCAGTCCTCGATCGGCCGGTCCTCAAGCGCCTGGGTATGCTCCGGCTCGCCGACCAGGACGAAGCAGATCTCACCGTGGTCCGGGACATAGCGGTGCGCCGGCTCACCAAGGACGTAGACGACCCGCTCGGCTCGATCGTAGTGATGGTGCCGACCGGCGGCATCGGCGCCGAGATACCGGTAGCGTGATCCCCGGAGGACAGCCAGGAGGTTGTTGTCGGGCAATGCATCCAAATCGCTTTTGACAGCCGCAGTCGATGTGTCAGTTGCCATTGTTGGTATGGCACTCGGGCCGGCTGCAACCGGCTCGGCTTTCCCTGCCGATCGTGCCAATGCCCACCAGCGGGATCGAACCGCTGTGCGCCAGCGTGGGTTAGTTCGCCGGAGCGTACGTCCGGCGGTCCAACTCATCATCGACCCGCTCCAAGCCGAACTCAGCAGCCAACTCGTCGGCGCGGTCAAGATCGCTCGGGCTGATATGGACGATAACCCGCTCGCCATCTGGGCTACTGATACCGGCATTGTTCAGCTCCTCGGCCATCAGGGCTTCGGGGAAACTGTTGTACTGTGCGTCCGTGGCGTCGGTGTTTTGTGCCATCACATATACCCGTTATACCCCTTTGCACTTATACTTTACTATCAGTAAACTCTCCATAACACCCTTCTCACCGACAACTATTTATCGGGGCCGACACAACAAAGGGCTGTGAGCGTCAAAACTCAGTCTGTGCTCACAGACAGCGATCTCAACCGAACCGATCAGGAGCTCTTAGACTTGCTCCAAGAAACAGCAGTCCATCCAGCGTGGGCAGCCGACCAGCTGGGCGTCAGCCGGCAGTATATCAACGACCGACTCAAGCGACTCGTCGAGCATGGGGTTGTAGACCGGCCGGAGCGCGGCTTTTACGTCCTGCGCGACGATCCGCGGGGTGCCGCCGATGAGTGAACAATCTGATGCGGGAGTTGATCGCGACCAGGACGAGATCTTAATCTATCACATCTTTGCCGACCGCGGTATCGAGGCAGAGGTTCTCGAAGGCTTTGGCCGCGTGGTCCGGGTCGGTCTTGACCCGATCAAGGGCTACGGCGAGGCCGTCCAGGCTGATGCCACGAACTGTCCGTTGTCGCCCGGTGCGGACCTTGCGCTCCTGCATCCGCCGTGTACCCGATGGTCGCAAATGACCTCGATCGATGGGAACCCGGAGGATCATCCAGACCTAATCGAAGATGCAAGAGAGCTCGGCGCTCAACTGGCCGATCACTACATCATTGAGAACGTGCCACAGGCACCGCTGGAGGACGCGACAGTCCTGAACGGACGGATGTTTGGGATGCCAATCGACTACGAGAGGGCCTTCGAAACATCATTTCACGTTCCCGAGCCGCCGCGGTACCGACGACTCGAACAGCAAGAGACATCGCCATATCTCTACTCAAGTCACTCGCGGCGATGGTGGGCCGCGGCAAAGGGTTACAGCGATGTTCACCCGAAGGGTCCTATCGCGAAGAACAGCGTTCCGGCTCCCTACCTACGGTATTTGCTCCGGTGGTGGCTCGAAGCCCGCGGCGAGGGTCAGATCCGAGACTACACTGAGTACGAAACAGCTTATCAGGAGGAGCGTGAGCGAAACGAGCGTCGACGCAAGGACAATCAGTCTCTCGAAACGTTTGCGATGGCCGACGGAGGTGGCCAATGACGAACGATCAACTCGCCCGCGAAGACGACTATCGAAAGCGGGCTCCAGGCAGACCAGGAGATCATCCCGATTGGTTCTGGTCGCTATCCGGCGGGATCGACAGTACTGCCGCGTTGATCCTCACCCGTGAGGCGTTGGACACGTCGAATTCCGAACGCGACCAGTCCAATTACGACGGCAATTTCGCAAAGAAACCCGTCGCGATCTACCTGGATACACGAATCGGTGTCCCATTGAACCGGCTGTATGTCGAGCAGTTGTGTGATTATTTCGACGTCCAATTGTGGACCCTTCGGACTGACGAGTCGTTTCTCGAATGGCTTCGTCGCGACGGGGCTCCTGGGCCTGGCGCTCACGGAAACGTCAGGAACGAACTGAAGAACCGGCAGTCATCGAAGCTCACGTCCTTGGCCGATAACCCGGTGTTCGTGCTCGGACTGTCTGCCGACGAGTCTCCGAATCGGGCGGCCATGTCAAAGGTGGTCGAGAAACGGAGACACGTCGAAGTTCTCCCGGTTCACCGCCTATCGCTGAAAAAGCGGGCGGAGGTAATTCTCCGCAGTGACATCCCGAGAAACCCACTTTGGTCGTATCCAGAGGTCATCAAGGACTGTGGCTGTTCCGCGAACGGCGACCCGTCAGAGAAGGAAAAGACGATTGAGTTGTTCCCCGAATTTGGCCAGTGGCTTCGCGAGTGGGAAGAAGCCATTGAGCACGAATTCCCTAAGGACACACTTGGATGGGGCGGTCTGACGTCGGACGAGTACGCCGCCCGACGTGATGGATTCGAGCAGGCTACGCTATCAACGTGTGGTTCCGGATTCTGCCAGCGAGAGCGTGATCCCGCCGTCGTGAGAGCGTTCAAAGCCGACGCTACTGGAGCATCTGTCGAGGAGGCTGTCTCGATCCTTCACGGATCCAAACCGGACCCGAAACCGGAGGTGGTCGCATGAACAACTCTCCTACCGAGTCGACCGACGAGACTCGGATGTCGGTTGCCGATCGCGAAGACCTCTACGCGAAGGCTCAGATTCGCTGGACTCACGAGGCACAACTGGCGAAGGCGGCTGAGGAGTTCGCCGAACTCGCTGCTGTTGTATCCAGGTGGCAGAACGACCAGACGACAGCCGAGGAGATCCTCGACGAGATGGCCGACGCTAAGATCATGCTCGAGCAACTGGAGACGGTTTTCACCGACGAAGCCGTCGACACGGCTTTCAACCGGAAGTTGACCGAACTGAAAAACCGTCTCCAATATGATGTGGAGGTGAGCGAGGCGTGAGCGCGACCGATCGTACCGCCGGAGAGATCGACTGGCCGGGTGGATTCGAACGTAGAGATCCTGCCGATAGAAAGAGGACGTCGAAGTTTTCCGTCACGTTGCACGATGCACTTTCCGACATCGAGTACGAGCTGCTTGAGCGCGTTGATGCCGACGACGTCCGCGTTTCGACGGCGGCTCCTCACCGGAAAAAGGACGGCCGCCCGTACGCCGACGCGAATCCCGACGACCCCAGCGTAGTCGTTCGGTGGACGAAAGACGGCGATCAGTACGCCGTCGCCTGCGATCGGTATACTGATTGGCGGGACAACGCTCGGGCGATTGGTCTTTACATTCGCGAGAAACGGAAAATGGCATCGCGACCGGTCGTGACGGGACAAGACGTGTTCGCAACAGCCCGACTCCCGTCGGGTGACGAAGACGCTGTGGTCGGCCGTGAGCCGCCTCACGAGGTGCTGGGCGTCTCACCTGACGCACCCGAAGCCGTCGTGAAGGAGGCAGCGAGGTCACTGAAAGCCGAGCATCATCCGGATCGGGGCGGCGACGAGGACCAGTTCAAGCGTGTCGTCGCGGCCGAGGAGGCGATGCTCGATGGGTGACCCGCTGCGTCACCGTGCCGAGTGCGGGTCCTGCGGTCGCGAGGAGATTGCCGACGGGTCGATGGACGGCTATCGCGAGCTCAAGCACGAGTTCAGCGACCATATCGACGACGGGACCGCCTGCCACAGCTACGGAATCTGGGCGGTCTACGAGGGAGGTGAGGAGCGTGTCGCG
>JBKHFN010000123.1:0-5019 GCA_046540195.1 Salinarchaeum sp. | reverse complement strand
AGCCCTGATACAGTGAGGGCTGCGGCTCATCTCACATTTCTGCGCCTCCTCCTTGATCCGGGCCTCCTCACAGCTACAGCTACCGATCCCAGTATTCTTCGGACACGTCCAATACTGCACCGTCTTCCTAATCTGATCCTTACTATACCGCCCATGCTGCGACGTGATCAAAGGCCTATTCCCATGCCCATCCTTCGACTCCAACCGGTTCGCCTCGATGTAGTCCTCGACCACCTCAGCCGTAGACTCACGCAGATTCACCGGGCGCTCCGCGTCACTTCCATTCTTCAACGGCAAACCCAGGTCAGGCCTATGATGAAGCCGGAGGACAGGCCCAGCCTCCTCCAACCGTTGAAAATGATCAAGATCCAAGCTGTGCAACGCGCCCGAGCGAATACCGGTCCGCCAGAAAATTAAGAAGATAACATGGTCGCGAGAAGCATACTGATACTTCTCCAAGTACTGCACGATTTTCTCAGCTCGTTCAGGCCTCAACTCTTCCTCACGCCGCCGCTCCCCTTTCTCAAGTGAAGGCCTGTGGATCTTAGATGCGATGCCGGGTGGTGCCGCGTCCCAGTCTTCGAGTTTGAGGAGGAACTGGCGGACCGCGGTCATGTAGTTTCTGAGCGTGGTTTTAGCGAAGTCTGAGTCGTGTCTTTTGAGATGGTCGTAGAATTGTTGCAGGTCCAGGCCGTTTAGTTGGTGGAAGGATTTGTTGTTCCGGTTCATCCACCGGGCGAACATTTTGATGGGTGTGGAGTTTCCGCGGACTGTGTCTGCGGCGACTTCGGTTTTCCGGTGGTCGAGGTATCGTTCTGCTGCTTCCATGGGGTCGATCTGTACAGGGTTTGTGTGGCGCGACATGGTGCTGTGGCTCTTGGTGTTTTTATGGGCAGGATGCATGATGAATTCACCTCTGGTGAAGGCTCCTACGGTAAATAACTTGAGAAAGACTTTTATATTAGTTATATTCTCTCCAACGATTTCCACACTCAGTGCACTTAAAAAAGCGCGTTGGCGGCTCATCGGCCGAGGCGGTCTGCTTGATCGTATACCACGCCGTTTCGTTGCCACACTCCTCACAGACCACATCGTCGGTGGTTGGCTTGTCCTCAAAGGTGGCGTTTTCCTCGGTATCGATGACGTCATCCTCGGTTTGCTCTTCGGTGCTGATGAATGCCGCAGCGCGATCCTCGTCACGCTCGGCGGTCGCCCCACAGTTCGTACACACCAGCACCCCGTCCTGGGGCTTCATCATCGAGCCACACTGATCGCAAAACTGCATATCCATTCATATGGTCCGGAACGGGCATCAGTCCCACGCTTCGCGCTGACGACAGGATTTAATACCCGGACCTGTTACATTTAAACCGTAATGCCGGAGATCTGCTCGACGTGCGGGTTGCCCGAGGAGCTCTGCGTCTGCGAGGACGTTGCGAAGGACTCCCAGGAAATCGAGATCCGCATCGACGAGCGCCGCTATGGGAAGGAGGTAACGATCATTGAAGGGTTCGATCCGAACGACGTCGACCTCGACAGTCTCTCGTCGGATCTCAAGAGCAAGTTCGCCTGCGGGGGTACCGTTGAGGACGGGGCCGTCGAGCTCCAGGGGAACCACCAGGGGCGCGTCGAGGACTTCCTGAAAGATCGCGGTTACAACGTGGTCTAGCCTACTTCTGCGGGATGTACCCGTCTGCTGCGGCAAGCAGTAGACCACCGATCGTCGCGTCGTTCGCCGGAGCCGCGCGTGCCGTCTCGAGTGCGTCTGCCGCCGGCACGCGTTCAACTGTAAGAAACTCATTTTGATCGCGGTCCGTTGGCCCGGGATCAAGCCCCTCAGCGACGACAATTCCGCGCCGGTGTCGGAGGACGCCCGTCGCGACGGCATGTCGCTGGATGGTTGTCACCTGATCAGCTGTGTAGCCGGTCTCCTCGCGGAGTTCTCGGCGAGCGGCCGCCTCGTAGATGTCGGCGGGAACCGTATCGATTGCCCGGCCCTCGTGCTCATCAACGATTCCTGCTGGGAGTTCATATTGGGTCTCCTGGATCGTCGGTCGGTACTGCTTGACAAAGATAACCTCCCCATCCTCGGTGATCGGAACGACGACCACTGCCGGCGCAAGCGCGGCCCAGTAGTAGTCCTTCTGGCTCCCGTCAGGCTGTTCGACGCGGTCGTACCCGCCAGTGTACCAGCCAGTGTTGTACTCGACCTCCGATGCAATGACGGGCCAGGGCGTCTCGTCCATACGCGATAGTCACTTCCCGGAGGTTCTACGGGTTTCGTTCTCAGGCTGACGTGAGATGCTCCCGATAGAAGTCACCGTAGACCTGTCGCTGGAGCGTCGCGACCGCTGCCTCGGTATCAGACTGGAAGGTCGTCGCGATGGCCCGGCCCTCGAAGGCGTGCCAGGCTACCCGATCAACGTTTGGACTGCCAATTTCGCGCAGCTCGCCGGTAAACTCGGCCCGCCAGTCGTCATACTCCGCACGGTCGCCGACGGCAACCACCAGCAGTGATGCAAACAGCGCATCTTGTGCCGTCGCGATCACGTCATCAGTGACACGACGGTCATACTCTTCGGGATCAAACGCCATCGATCGGGCCACCTCGCGGACAACGACAGCGGCTGGCTGCTCTAGTGCCGCATACGTCTCCCGAACCCCCTCGGGGGTCTCCGGGGAGAGGACCCCAACAGTGTGCATACAGCACGGTAGGGCCCGCGGTCACTAACCTGTTGTGCTCCGAGGTGGTTCACAACTGCCGGAGCATCAACACGGCATCCTCGTCGTCGTGGTAGTACCCTTCCTCGCGGCCGGCCGGTTCAAATCCAAATGAACGATAGAGGTTGCGGGCGGCATCATTCGAGGCACGCACCTCGAGACTCACCGCATGCGCTCCCGCCACTCGGAGGTGGGTCAACACCCCAGTCAGCAATCGGGTGCCAATTCCTTGATTGCGCATCTCCGGGGCTACCGCGAAGTCCTTGATGCGTCCAACAGCGTTCTCTTGGTGGGCTAGTAGATCTGCAAGAATGAATCCGACAACGCGGCCACTTTCAGCGTCTGCGGCGACGAGAAACGCAGCGGCGTCGAGATGCTCACTAAACGCCCGGTACGGCCACGGATCCTCAAAGGACGCCCGTTCGATCCGATGGACCGCAACGAGATCAGCGGGCTCGGCCGTCCGAATGTCGATCGACGCCGCTGCCACGTTTGATCAGTCGTCGGCCGGGGCGGCCGTACCGGACCCGGTGGCCTGTTCGCGGGTCCAGGCGAGTTTGCCCCCGGCGGCGAGGATGTCCCGCTCGCGCTCGGAGGCGTTGAGCGTGGCCGTTGCCTCCCACTCGTCGTTGACGCGGATGGTGAACTCCTCATCTCCGTTGACGACCCCCTCGTGGACATCGTCGACAATCTCGATGTCGTCGCCCTGCTCGATGCGCTCGTAGGTCTCGGCGTCAATCTCCAGCGGGATCAGCCCGAAGTTGAAGAGATTCGCGCGGTGGATCCGGGCGAAGCTCTGGGCGAGGACGCCTTCGACGCCCAGGTACATCGGACACATCGCGGCGTGCTCGCGGGAGGACCCCTGTCCGTAGTTTTCACCAGCGACAAGGAAGCCCCCGTCGGCGGCTGCGGCGCGGTCGGCAAAGGTCTCATCGACCCGCGAGAGGGTGTACTCCGAGAGCTTATCGATGTTTGAGCGGTACATCAGGATATCCTGGGTTGCGGGGATGATGTGGTCCGTTGTGATGTTGTCGTCCATCTTGAGCAGTGCCGGTCCGTCAATGTCGGCACCCAGGGGATCCTTGATCGGGACATCACCGATGTTCGGCCCCTTGACGAGCTCGTCGTCCGGAGCCTCGTCAGGCGTGATGATGTCGGGGTCGGTCTCGGCGGTGTAGGCGTACTGGTCGCCCAGCTCGAAGCCCGGCGCCTCGACACCATCAAGCTCCCGTGGATCGACAATCTCGCCGACGATTGCGGCGGCAGTCGCCACCTCCGGCGAGCACAGGTAGACGCTGTCGTCTTCGAGCCCAGAGCGTCCCTCGAAATTGCGGTTGAACGTCCGGAGGCTAACCGAGTCGGAGGCAGGCACGTGGCCGATCCCGATGCAGGGCCCGCAGGTCGACTCCGAGAAGTTGACGCCAGCGGACATCATCTTCGCAACCCACCCCTCGCGGGCGAGCATCTCGCTAGCCTGCTTTGAGCCCGGCGCGACGATCATCTCAGTCGTATCATTGACAGTTTGCCCTTCAAGCATCTTTGCCGCGGGCAGGACATCCTCGTAGGCGCCGTTCGTACACGAGCCGACGATGACCTGCTCGACATCCTGGCCGGCGACCTCACTGACCGGCACAACGTTGTCGGGCATCGACGGTGCTGCGATAAGCGGTTCGAGCTCCGAGAGGTCAACAACAATCTCGTCGTGGTACTCGGCGTCCTCATCGGGCTGGAGTTCCTCGTAGTCCTCGGGCCGGCCCAGCTGTTCGAGGAACGCCTTAGTGCGCTCGTCGGTCGGGAAGATCGAGGTCGTCGCCCCGAGTTCGGTCCCCATGTTGGTGATGGTCGTCCGCTCGGGGACCGACAGCGTCTCGACGCCCGGACCGGTGTACTCGAAGATCTTGCCGACGCCACCCTTGACCGTCAGCCGGCGGAGCAACTCAAGGATGATGTCCTTCGCGGTCGCCCACTCGGGAAGCTCGCCCTCTAGTCGGACGTTGACGATTTCGGGCATCTCGACGTAGTAGGGTGCGCCGCCCATCGCGACAGAGATGTCGATCCCGCCAGCGCCGATAGCCAACTGGCCGAGGCCGCCCGGCGTTGGCGTGTGTGAGTCGCTTCCGAGCATGGTCTTCCCCGGCGTTGCAAAGTTCTCCTTGTGGACCTGATGGCAGATTCCGTTGCCCGGTCGAGAGAAGTACGCGCCGTAGGTGCCAGCGGCCGAGCGGAGGAACCGGTGGTCGTCGGTGTTCTTGAAGTCGAACTGGTAGGTCTGGTGATCGCAGTACTGGGCGGCCAGCT
>JBKHFN010000122.1:0-5024 GCA_046540195.1 Salinarchaeum sp. | reverse complement strand
GAAGCGGCTGTCCCGATGGCGGCGCCGGCGACTACAAGACCGGCGCCGAAGATCAACGCCGCTGAGAGCACGACATTGGCGAGGGCGCCGGTCGCACGGATGGCCATCGGCGTGAGTGTATTGCCCACCCCAGCGTAGGTCCGCGAGGCGATGAGGTTCCAGAACTCAAAAATCACCCCTGGAGCGACCAACAGCAGGTAGGTCTGGCCGTAGCCCTGAATGGTCTCGGTGGGACCAAACAGCCCGATCAACGGTCCGGCAAAGAGCACGTACGCAAGGACTACCGGCAGACCAACCGCCGTTGTAAACAGCAGGCCAGCAACGAGCACGCTTCTGGCACGGGGGATGTTCTCGGCACCGTAGGCCTGTGAGATAAGCGTGACAACACCCCCGGCGAGGCCGATTCCAGCGAACTTGGCGAGTTGCCAGTAGGCGTTCGCGAAGGCAAGCCCGGCGACCGCTGGCGTGCCGACGGCGATCCCCACCATGGCGAGGTCAACCGTACTTTTTGACATGATCGCGAACCCGGTAATGATCCGGGGCCACGCGAGGTCGACCGTCGATTGGAGGCGCCGTCGATCGATAATTCCGACGCGCTCAAGGACACCAGCGATCGCCGAACCGGCCATATCCTATCGTATGGCCGGATGGATTAGGTCCTGTCGACCTCTGGCGATCAGAACTCGTCCCAGGAGCTCGACCAGGTGCTGGCCTGGCGTTCGGCGTCGTGTCGGAGCATCGTCCCGAGATCCCGCAGCGAGACAAAGCGGTTCTTGCGCGTTTCGTCCTCAACAATCCACCAGACAGCCGTCTGGCACTCGAGTGTCTTGCGGTCGACGATTCCCCGCTCGCGGAGGGCTTCAAGCCGGGCACGAACCGTCGTCTCGGAGGCCTCAAGTCCGTCGGCGAGCTCCGCCACGGTCGCGACCGGGTCGGGGTGGTCCCGGAGATGCTCCAACAACGCCGCGTCATCGACCGTCGTGGAGTGACCGGGCGTATCGGACATATTGTTCACATTCGTATACTTGCTGCTGGAATCTCCTAATGATTGGGGTTCAATTCTTTGTTAACGACCACGATCATTATCGACCACGGGCTTTTTTGACCCCGGCACTCGAATCAGTCAGTCGTGATCTCAGTATCCGAGTCCATCGTGATCGACGCGGATCGTGAGCGGGTCTTCGAGTACCTCGATGATCCGACCAACCACCGCGAGATTACGCCGAGCCTGGTGCGCGTCGAGAACATCACGCCACTTGAGAACGGCGGCAAAGAGCTTGAACACACCTACAAACTCGGTGGCGTCGAACTTGCGGGAACGCTCCATCAGACGGTTCACGACCCGCCATCGCGGATGACCTTCGACATGGAGGGCCGACTTGAGGGCGAGATCGACATCACGCTCGAAGCGCACGACAGTGGTACGGTTGTGACCTACAGTGCGGGGTATGACCTCCCGGGGTCCGTCCTCGAACGCCTGGCTGATCCGTTTGTTCGTCGGTACAACGAACGCGAGCTCAACACGACGCTCGAAAACCTCCGGACCCGCCTCGAGACGCGCTAGTCGGCCGTCCGAACCCGGGCGTTTTTATTGGTCCCCGAGTAGCGACGCCCAATGGCGAACGCCAGCGACTCGGGATCGTCGTCACAAAAGGAGTCAGACGACATCGTCTACGGAATCGACGAACAGCCGCCACCGGGGCAGTCGGTCATGCTGGGCGTCCAGCACTACCTGACCATGGTGGGCGCGAACATTGCCGTACCGCTGATTCTCGCCGGGGCAATGGGGATGCCCTCGGATATCGCTGCCCGGTTTGTCGGGACGTTCTTCGTGGTCTCGGGAATTGCGACGCTCGCCCAGACGACGCTCGGCAACCAGTATCCGATCGTTCAGGGGGCGCCGTTCTCGATGTTGGCCCCCGCGCTGTCGGTCGTTGGTGTGGTTACCGCGAGTGATGCCGCCGGGTGGCAGACGGCACTGGTCCAACTTCAAGGCGCGATCATCGTTGCCGGCGCGGCTGAGGTAGCGATCGGCTACTTCGGCGTGATCGGCCGGCTGAAGGCCTATCTCTCGCCGGTGGTCATTGCGCCGACCATCGCACTGATCGGGCTGTCGCTGTTCAATGCCCCCCAGATCACCGCCGCAAATCAGTCCTGGCCGCTGTTGGGGCTGACTGTTGGCCTCATTTTGTTGTTCTCGCAGTACCTTGATGTCAAACACCGGGCCTTCCGGCTGTATCCGATCGTCCTAGCGCTGGCGGCTGCGTGGATCGTCGCCGCCGCCCTCTCGGTGGCTGGGGTCTTTGGGAGTTCGCACCCGGGATACGTCGATCTCGGCCAGGTGGCAACGACCCAGGCGCTGTTCCCCATCTATCCGCTCCAGTGGGGTACGCCACAGTTCTCGCTCCCGTTCATTATCGCCGAGAGCGTCGGTGATTACTACGCGGTGGCAAGTCTAACCGGCACGGGCGCACCGAGCAAGCGACGGATCAACCACGGCATCGGCATGGAGGGGCTGATGAACGTCTTCTCGGGGCTCATGGGAACCAGTGGCTCAACCTCCTACTCGGAGAACATCGGCGCGATCGGGCTGACGGGGGTTGCCTCGCGGTATGTCGTGCAGGTGGGGGCGCTCGTGATGATCGTCGTCGGATTCGTCGGTTACTTCGGCCAGCTCATCGTGACAATTCCCGATCCGATTGTCGGTGGACTGTTCATCGCAATGTTCGGCCAGATTGTCGCCGTTGGACTTTCGACGCTCCAGCACGTTGATCTGGGCTCTCGTCGGAACGTCTTCATTGTCGGATTCGCGCTGTTCGTCGGCCTGTCCATCCCGAACTATATGTCCAACTTCGCCGGCCCGGTGGCCTTCCGCGAGGCGGTCGGGTTCACGGCGGCGTCAGCGAGTCTTCCGGCGGCCATCGTCCCCGCGTTACAGATCCTGCTCGATACGGTGTTCATCGTTGGATCAACCGGCATGGCTATCGGTGGGCTGACGGCACTGTTCCTTGATAATACCATCACGGGAACGCGCGAGGAGCGCGGACTCAAGCGCTGGGAGGAGCTCGCCGAGTCGGCTGCCGACTTCGATCCCTGGTGGACTCGCTGGCTGAGCTCGAACTGAGCGGGCGCGACCGCCTTTGTTTAATACCCTCGCTGTCTCACAGCCGTACATGTCCACGGAGTCGCTTGCTGACCGCTACGAGGTGATCGATCACGCTCTTGCATTGCACACGCTTACCGATCTCCGCGATGTTACCACCGACCAGGTCGCCTTCCGGAAAGGCTTGGTCAAACTCGGGCGAATCTGCGGGTATGAGATTATTGACCGCCGGCTCGGCACCGATCCGGCGTCCGTTCAGACGCCGCTGGCGGAGACGACCGGCGCACGGGTGAAGGATCTCGACAACGTCGTGATTATTAACATCCTCCGGGCGGCGACGCCGTTCGTTGAGGGACTGCTTAAGGCCTTTCCCCGGGCACGACAGGGTGTTATCTCGGCCTCTCGCGAGGAGGGGGCACGCAACGACGATGGCACCTTCCCAATCAGCGTCGACTACGAGAAACTGCCACAGATCGATGACGACGACATCGTCATTGTCGCCGATCCGATGCTTGCGACGGGGTCAACCATGGTGGCGGTCCTCCAGCGCCTCAGGGCGGTCACCGAGGGATCACCGACGACGATCGTCCTCTCGGCGGTGAGCGCTCCCGAGGGGATCAAGCGGGTCACCGATCACTTCGACGTGGACGTCCTGACGGTCGCCGTGGACGACCATCTTAACGAGGAAGGGTACATCGTCCCCGGGCTCGGCGACGCCGGCGACCGGGCCTTCCGGACGAATTAGGCGCGTTTGAATCCAAGTGCAGCGCCAGCGGCGAAACTGCCGCCGAGAACCGAGATTCCCGCGAGCGTATCAAAGAGATTCATTCCGACGGACTGGCCGGTCTGGGCGGCGGTGTTGACCCGACCAGTGAGTGCGGCCCAGTCGACGGCGATGATGTCGGTCCGTTCGAGGTAGGCCAGAAACGCTAGTTGTGCACCAACAAGGATGGCCATGAGCTTCATGACCTTCTTCGCGGCGTAGCCGACGATGACCCCCAGTCCGCCAGCGGCTCCGACGTTGATGCCGAGGGTCGCTGGCGCGGTCACCTCTACCATATGTGTTGGTACGCCCATCCGGCATATACCGGTGACGCTTCGGGGGTTGCCTCCCGAGCGCGACCGTTATATCCTTGCGACCGTTTGTCAGCCTATGTCACAGCAGGAGGTCAAAGAAGAACTCTACGTCGACCAGTATACCCTCGGACTCGTCGGCCCGGATCAAGAGTGGGCCGGGACTGTCGCCGACGGAGGGACTGTCACCACCTACACGCCGCCAGGCTGCTGGGGGCCCATGATCACACCCTCGTTTCGGGGGGGCCACGAGGTGACCCGACCGATCCGCGTCGAGGGGGCATCGGTCGGCGACGCCATCGCGATCCACATCCGCGACATTGAGGTCACGAGTATGGCAACGAGTACGGGCTCGATGGCCGAGCGCGATGAAGCCTTCCAGGAGGATCCGTTCGTTGATCACCGCTGTCCGGAGTGCGGGGCGGTCTGGCCTGACTCGGTTGTCGAGGGCACCGGTGAAGACGCCATCCGATGTGCGAACTGTGGCGCCAACGCGTCCTCTTTCGGATTTGAGTACGGCTATACTGTTGCGTTTGATCACGAGAACGCTGTTGGAGTAACACTTGATGAGGCAGGCGCCCACGAACTGGCGACCGACGCGGCGGCGGTCATGGACATCCCGGAGAACGCCAGACAGCACCCGATCTTGCTGTACGAACCGAGCGGGATGCCCGGGACACTCGGCCGGTTACGCCCGTTCATCGGCAACATCGGCACCACCCCTCCGGTTACGATGCCGGACTCGCACAACGCCGGAGACTTCGGCCAGAGTCTGATCGGTGCCGACCACGACTACGGTGTCGAGACCGAAGCCGATCTCGAACAGCGGACTGACGGTCACATGGAC
>JBKHFN010000121.1:0-5028 GCA_046540195.1 Salinarchaeum sp. | reverse complement strand
CGGAGGCCAGCACCAAGGTGACCGAAGCGGTCACCGGCGCCGGCGAGGAGTTCCAAGACGTCAATCGGGCAATCGAGCGCGCCGAGGAGAACACCGAGGAACTCGAAGCGCGCTCGGAGGCGCTCAACGAACTCCAGGACGAAGGGGTACTTGAGGACCAGATCTCCGATAAGAGCGAGCTCGAACGCGAACTCGAATCGGTGCAGACCGAAGGAAGTGTCGAGGCCGAACTTGAGACGCTCAAATCGGAGGTCGACGCCAGTAGTTCCGGATCTGACAGCGACGACGATATCGAAGAAGAGCTCAAGCGGCTTGACGATCAGTAGCCACGCTCTACGACAGGATCGATCGGCGCCTTCTTCCTCCCCGAGCGCGTTATCGGGATATGGATGACGCAGTCATCGACGACGACTCAACAGCGCCGGAGCGGCAGTCACTGCTCCCCGGCGCCGGATTTTTTATTCCCGACGATCTCGAACGTGAGCAGGCGATCGCAGAGCTTGAGGATGAGCTGGTCGACAGCGAGGTCGCCGTCATCGCCGATACGGACGCCGACGGGCTCGCCGCCGTAGCAGTGATTCAGGCGGCCTACGGTGAGGCAACGCTTGTTCCGGCCGGTCCGCACGATCTTGAGGACGCACTCGCGCGGGTCGCCGAGCACGGGACATCCGGACTCCGAGTGTTCGTCTGTGATATCGCTCCCGAACGATTCGAACCGATTGCGCCGGCTATCGAAACGCTGGTTGAGCGCGCACAGGCCGTCCGATGGTTCGATCACCACCAGTGGGACGACGCCGTCGCTACGGCGGTTCGCGAGGCCGGTGTTGATCTGGTCGTCGGTGTTTCTGACGAGGAGTGTACCGCCGACGTGACACTCCGATCGATCGACGAACCAATCCCAGAGCACCTTGAGTCGCTGGTCGCGGTCACTCGGGATCACGATCTCTGGATCAAGGAGGACCCTCGAAGCGACGACCTTGCAGATTTCGCTCGCTGGAGCGAAGACGATGAGACCTACGTCGAGACCGTGCTCGAATACGGCCCGGACCTACCAGAGTCCGTTCTCGAGTCACTCGAACAGCGGCGCGAGACAAAGACCGACCGGATCAACCGAGCGGTCCGCCGTGCGGAGTTTCACAAGGTCGGTGACTGGACGGTTGGGATGACCTACGGCCGGTGTTCGCAAAACGAGGTGGCCGAGCAACTCCGCGAGGACGGCGCCGATGCGGCTGTCATCGTCAAACCGTCCGGTCCGGCCTCAATTCGCGGGACCGAGTCCTTCAAGCGGTGTCACGAGGTGGCCGAACAGGTCAACGGCGGAGGGCACCCGAAGGCCGCCGGGTGCAAGCCAGAGATCTACGACGATATGCTAGATTACGCGCATCACTGGACGACCCAAGGGGCCGTCGCCAAGCGGCTCATTCTCGACGCCTTCCGCACGCTCGCCGCCACGGACTAGACGATCCAGCGGTGAGAGTAGGCGGTTCCACAGGAGCACCGGGCATAGGCGTGGATCACATCTCCCTCGGCGTACCGACCCCCGACGGCCTCGTTCTGTGGCTCGAAGAAAGCGAGTAGCACCTGAAGGTGTCCGTCATCGCAATCCGGACAGTCACCGCCGGTCAGCTCCGGGGCAATCGCCCCTTCCTGTTGCATGGCCTCCTGTGCGAAGTTCATTGCCGCTTGGCCGGTAGCCGTCTGAAAGACGCGTCGCCCTTGCTCGCCGTCAAGGATCAACAGCGTGCCATCGTCAACGCGATCGCCGTAGGCGGCGAGTTGGTCAGGATCATCAACCGCCGTATCGGCGATATAGATCACGACATCATCCGGGCGCTCACCGGCCCGGAATGCCGCTACCGAGTCGTGCATATCTCATATTGAACGGAGTGGACGCAAAAGCGCGTGGGTTCGTCATGAATTGATCAGCGGAGGTCGTTGTATTGTAAATTTGATCATCAACATTGGTCTTCTCGTAAACCACAACGAGTATGACCTGATGCTTGATGCGAACCTCCGGCGAATCTGGAGTTGGAGCACTGCGCTCCAGTACATCGAGGATCTCGAAACCCGGAGGGAGAACGCGTGACCCGCATCCAGCAGGTTCATTGGGAACTCGACATGGACTACCTCGGGCATCCCTACTACGTCTCGGGGAACGCGATCTACCACGCGCTCGGGATGCAGCTGGAGCACGACGTCCACCAGCACATCAACGCCAGCCACGGGATGTTCGTCCCCGGCCAGTTCGGGACGTTTCCCGAGGAGCACTCGCAGAGCGGGGGTCGCCCGTACATGGGGTCGTCGCTCCCCGACATGGAGAGATACGACGACCTGTTTCTCTTCCGGCACCCCGACCACCCGTGGCTACTCGATACCCGACCCCGCGACGGGCTGAACGCCCACGACATCCGGTACCAGAGCGGGATGCCGGCACTGGCGCACGAGACGATCATGGGCCGGCCCGACGGCGCTCGGAAACAGCAGCAGACCACGCGCTGGTACGTGAACGCCTACTTGCACGCCGATGACCCGGACGTTCTGCCCCTCGGCGAGGACGTGCTTGACGGCCCCCAGTTCGGAGGCAAACGGAACTACGGCTACGGGACGACCACGCTGAAAGACACGCAGGTCGTTGACCTGGAGGCACTGGACTACTCGCGTCTCGAAGACGGCGAGGCGTTCATCCTCGAACTCGTCACACCGTTCGTCCTCCGGTCGGAGTACCCGAAGGCGAACAACGTGGACGTCCCGTGGTGGTGGAGCGTAGACGATGAAGCGCAGCTGCGCCACCGCCTGGAGAAGGTCATCGAGGGCGGCGACGTCTACGAGTTGGAGACGGTTGATCACGGCGTGGTCGTCGGCTACGACGGCGACCGTCCGGTGGAGACAGCGATCTCCGGCCTCACCCGCGTCGGGAATCACTCGAAGTACGGGTTCGGAGAGCTTCGAGTGAAGCCTGTCGCTCCAGATGAAATCAACGTCAAGAAACAGATGGAAAAGCGAACTCAGAGTACTAACAACCGAACAATGGCCGGCAAGGATTCCGCCAGTGTCCCGGCCGGTCAGACTGAATAAAGTAGATCATATCAACGAAAATTATGGTAGGTTTTCCGTAGGGTGACCGGTGAGACATCGGCCACCTCCGCGATAGCAGTCTGAGAAATGTTGAAGTTGACTTGGCGGGCAGCGGTATAGAGGCAGCCGGCAGCGACGCCAGTTGGGCCCCGGCCGACGACAAAACCGTCTTCTTCAGCCTCGGTAGCGAGCGCCATTGCCTTCGCCGTTACAGCGTCAGAAACCGATAACGCAGAGGCAAACCGGGGAATATACTCGGTCGGAGAGATTGGGCCGGTCGGAATACCGAGTTCACGCTTGAGCGCGTCGTAGGCAGCACGGAGTTCAGCGACATCGGCGCGAGCGTGCTCGGCAATTTCGTCGACCGTTCGTGCGATTGATTGAACGCGACAGATCACGTACACCGCCGCCGCTGCGAATCCCTCAAGGGACCGGCCGCGGAGGAGATCGGCCGACTGTGCGGAGTCAAAGAGCGCACAGGCGGATTCGCGGATCGATCGCGGGAGTTCAAGTGTGCTCACCAGCCGACGGATCTCGGTAAAGGCGTACACCTTGTTGCGATCGGCCTTGGTCGCGATCTTCGCACGATTGTGTTCGCGGCGCATCCGAGCGAGCTGTCGGCGTTTGCGACCGGTAAGTCGAAGATTGGTATCATTCCCAATCTCAGTCGAGAGTCCCCGGTCGTGACGCGAGCGCGTCAGCGGGGCGCCTGTCCGCTTGCGGTCAGTCGGGTCGTCGTCGAAGGACCGCCACTCTGGGCCGTGATCAATGGCGTCCTCGGCGACAATCAAGCCGCATTCCGCACAGAGCGTTTCGCTGTCCTCGGTAACGAGGTGTCCCTGGCACTCCGGACATTCGGTGGGAGATTGCGTCTGCATCATCACAGGTGAACGTTGGCGCCGATAGGGTATTTAAACCGCGCCGGCAGCGCCGGTAGATACCCGATGAGCGCGGCATGAACCTACCGGTTACCGGTAGGTGACTGTGTGTACACGCTAGGCAACCCAGACAGGCACCCCATGTCTTTACTACGGGGGTCAGAGAATCGCTGGGTATGGGACTCGCCGAGATCGCCGCCGGCCTGGAGGTGACCACCGAACAGCGCGACCGCGGCGTCGCCACGGTCAATGACGCCGGTGACGGTCTCACAGAGCGGTTGGGGGCCTACGCGGACACACTCCCGTGTTCGGCTGAGACAGCAGCAGCGCTCATCGAGGCGTATGCCGCCGGCAAGAGTGTCGAACACGCTGGCGAGACGGCTGGGGTGCCAGCGATGACCGCCGCGAAGGTGCTCCACCTGGTCGGCGTCGACGGCGTCTGTCCAATGACACCTCAAGGACGGGCAATTATCCGTGACTGGCTCGATGCTCGGGTTACACGGAGCGAGGCCCGCGAACTTACTGGGGTGAGCGAGACCGAATTTGAGCTCACGGTGTACATTGAGACCCACGATTCGATTCCCGGAGCGAGGGCAGCAATCGAGCCGGCGCTTGGACACGCTGGGAGTCCAACGACACAGAAACGCGATTTGCTCGCAGAGACGATGACCGGCGCAGACGAGTTCCGTAACTGAGATTAAGCGTTGGGTGTCGAAAGCTCAACGCCACAGAGTTGATTAGCCAACGTTACAAGTGCTGTCCGGGTCTGTGTAGGCATCGACGCTGGATCGGCTGGTGCTGACATCCCTGGGACGATGTCTGGAAGCACGACATCAACCGCATCGGCGTGCTTATTCCGACCGGTCGCGACGGTCGCCGTCCACTCAGCCCCGATATCGTCGATTCGCCCCTGCATAGTGTACAGCGCATCAAGGCCGGGCTCGTCTGCACGCGTGGCAATGCCGACCGTCGACGCCTCGGTGATGGCCGCGACGGCAGGGTTTGAGCCGATTGGTGGCGTGTGTGCTGTGTTGAATAGACAGACGGCGTCGGGATAGACCGTTAAATCAGTAAG
>JBKHFN010000120.1:0-5043 GCA_046540195.1 Salinarchaeum sp. | reverse complement strand
AGGGAACACGCTTTCCAGGCGTGCGCCTTACCAGATTCGGCCATCCTGGCACGCGATATTCAACGATAGCCCTGTCGGTCGGTTAAAGCCTTCTGTTCGTTGTACGCGATACGCTCAGGCGACAGCGATTGCTTCGATCTCGATGTCTGCGCCCTTCGGCAGCGCGGCCACTTCTACGGCACTTCGTGCCGGCGGTTCGGTATCAAAGTACTCGGCGTACGTGTTGTTCATCTCGTCAAAGGCCTCAATATCCGAGAGGAAGACGGTCACCTTGAGCACATCCTCAAAGTCAGCCCCAGCCTCAGCAAGGATCGCTCCGCAGTTGTCGAGGGCCTGTTCGGTCTGTGCGGCCACCGATGCGTTATCAAGCAGATCGCCCTCCGGTGTCATCGGGAGTTGTCCTGCGGTGAATACAAGTCCGTCCGTGGTCGTCGCCTGACTATACGCCCCAACGGCTGCAGGAGCCTCGTCGGTCTGGATAATCTCTTTCATCACTCCCGGGGTGCACATCCGACATAATAAAACCCGTCCCATAGCAGCTGGGGGCCGTCACACCCATGTCGCCGCCCGTGTAAACTGCGCTATGTACAGCGAGTACGACCGCGACACCTGCATCGGAATGTTCCAGTGCGTCGCCGAGTGGGACGCCTTTGAGGAGGATACAACTGCCGGAAAAGCGGTTCTTTCCGAGGCTGAGGAGGTTGAGGACGGCCTGTTCCGCCGTGAGGTCCCCCCGAAAGCCGAACTTGACGCGAAGTTTGCCGCCCGCGCCTGTCCTGTTGATGCCATTGCCGTCTACGAGGACGGCGATCAAATCATCCCATAGTGTGTGGTATGATATCAATACACATTTGGAACAGAAAGGTCTAACAGACAGGCCGGTGAAGCCGGCGGTGATGCCCACCGTCGAATACCTCAACTACGAAGTCTTAGACGACAACGACTGGGATATGTACGACCCGGAAACCTTCGAGAAGGCGGCCGACGCCGACCTCGATGAGGATGACTACGGCACCTTCGAGGTTGCCGCTGGTGAGTACATCCTTGAAGCCGCCGAGGCTCAAGGCTTCGACTGGCCGTTCTCCTGTCGTGCTGGCGCCTGTGCGAACTGCGCCGGCATCGTCGTCAACGGTGACGTCAACATGGACATGCAGCAGATCCTCAGCGACGAGGAGGTCAACGAAAAAGACGTTGCGCTGACGTGTATTGCAACGGCCGAGAGCGACGAGATTCAGCTGGTGTACAACGCCAAGCACCTCGATTACCTCCGCGACCGCGTTATCTAATCCGGTCGTCGCACTGTGACGAGTCGGAACGGCTAAGCGCCCGCCCACCGATTTTCTCCTGTGCCAGATCTCGGCGTTATCGCCGCCCCTTGGACGGATCTCTTCCGTCTTCTCGCCATTCCGCTCTACGGCTGGGCGGCCCTTCGTGATGTCCGTACCCGCCGGGTTCCAAACGCCGCATGGCTCCCGGTCGTGGTCCTTGGCGCGGTCTTATTACTCGTTGATACAATCGTGGCGTGGACCGCTGGCGGCTACCTCTGGTTTCAGTTTGCCGTTGGAACCGCTGTCTCGCTTGCGCTCGTCATTCCCCTCGTCTACGGACTATGGCTGCTGGGCGGGTTCGGCGGGGCCGATGCTAAGGCCGTGATGGCGCTTGCGGTGCTCGTTCCTGTCTTCCCACAGTATCTGGTCGGTGCAACCCTCTACCCGGTTGTTCACACCACCGTTGGGTCGTTCGTCCTGACCGCCCTCACAAATGCTGTCGTACTGGGGCTGCTCTATCCGGTTAGCCTTACGATCATGAATCTCCTGCGAGGGGATCTGTCACTCGTTATGGCCGTCGGCAAACGCTGCTCGGTCGATACCATTGGACAGCGCCACGGCCGCCTCCTTGAGTCGCCCCAAGGACTGGTGCGTCGGGGCCTGGATCTCGATGCGCTCCGGATGTATCTCCGGTGGCGAGGGACCGACCTCGCGACACTCCGGGCGAACCCGGATCGTATGCGCGACCCCGCCAGTCTGCCGGAAGCGCCCAATCCTCCCACTGACGGCGCTATCGCCGATGGTGGCACCTACGATGACCTCTGGGGGGCGGATGCCTTCCTTGAGGCAATTGAGGGTGACGCCTACGGCACTGATCCAGCAACCCTCAGAGATGGGCTTGAGATTGTTGCCTCACGAGATGCGGTCTGGATTTCCCCTGGGATCCCATTTCTCCTTCCGCTGTTCGGCGGCCTCATCGTCGGATTAACGTTCGGTGATGTGCTTTATGCTGTGCTCACTGCTGTCGGGTTTGTCCCGCCGACGTGATATGCCGTCCAGGCAAAAGGCCTATTCGGACCTGCGGTCACCTCCGTACATGGACTTCGGCGTTGACCTTGACTTCGGTGAGGCCGGACGGCTTCCAGCGATCGCTCAGGACGCGACATCCGGCGAGGTGCTGATGCTTGCCTACGTGACGCCGGACGCGCTTGAGCGCACTCGAGAAACCGGCCGCGCCCATTACTACTCTCGGAGTCGTGATGAACTCTGGGAGAAGGGGGCCACCAGCGGCCACACTCAGACTGTTGAGGAAATCCGTGTCGACTGTGATGGAGACACGGTTCTCTATCTCGTCGATCAGACCGGTGGTGCCTGTCATACCGGCTATCGGTCGTGTTTCTACCGGACGATCGATGGCGAGGTCGTCGGTGAGCGCGTCTTCGATCCAGAGGGCGTCTATGAGTGACGGCCCTACAACCGTTGAGACGGCCGTCGTTACGGAGCTTGAGGAGGCGGCTGCGGCCTATCGAGACGCCAAATCGGCCGTTGAGGACCGCGGCCGTGACCAACTTGAGCGCCTCGCAGATGCCTACGAAACGGCCACGAATCTCCTTCTTGAGTACGAGGATTCTGCGACGGATACCGGTGCACGAGAGTTCGTCAATTTTGCGCAGTTCAAGACCTCGTTTATCGGATTGGTTGAGGATCTCGACAACGACCTGCCGGCCGTCGACGCGTTTGCGGCGGCCCGTGATGCAATCGACAAGCGCCGGCTGAGCGAGGACGATTTTGCCCGTGCTCGACAGCGTCTTGGCCCGGTTGAGGATGAACTTGAGAAACTCGACGCGCTTGCGGACGCTCGTGACACCCTGGTCGACGCCCGCCAGCGAGCTAAGGACCGGCGCTCGGCGCTCACCGCCGAGGCCAACCGACTTGATGAACTCCTCGGGCTCGGTGCGGCCGACTTTGATGCGCCGGTCGAAGAGCTCCGCGAGCCGGTCGATGCCTACAACGATGCCGTTCAAACCGCCTTTGACGAGGCCCGACGAGACGCGCCGATCCGGCAGGTATTCGCTCTCCTTGAGCGGGCGCAAGCCTATCCACTGGTGGACTTTCGTGACCCGCCACCGTCGCTCACCACGTTTGTCAAGGAGCAGCCAGCCGGTGAGCATTCAATCGCGGAGTTGCTTGAGTTCACCGAGTACTCCCGGTCGAAACTTGCTCACTATGTTGCTGATCCCACCGCCTTCCGGCAGGCGATCGCAACCAACCGCACCTATCTCGCTGAACTTGACGCCCAGCCACTAACGATCGCGTGGCCGCCACCACCGGCCGGGCAGGTACCGTGGCTTATCCGTGAACTCCGTGCCGTTGCTGATCGCCTCGTCGACGCCGACGCAATCGCCGCTCTCCGCACTATCAAGTCCATTGCCCGCGACGAGGAGCGATACCGGACGTTGCGGCAGACTGCCATCGCCGAAGCCCGACTTGGCGCCGATGAACAAGCGGCACTTGTCGACGGGACGCTCGCGGCTCGGCTTGAGGCGCATCGTGACGCGATTGATCGGATCGATGACGCGCTTGCCGCCGCTCCCGACCCGTGACTCAGTGATCCATCGCGGTGGTTGCCTTCGTAACCAGGTGTTGGGCACGTTCGGAGTCGGCGGCCTCCGCGTACACGCGGATCAGCGGTTCGGTCCCACTTGGCCGGATCAGTACCCAGGCGTCACCGGTGTCGATTCGATAGCCATCACGAGTGTCAAGGGTTCCGGAGTGCTCGCGTGCCCACAGCTGTGCCTGTTCGAGGAGCCGATCGCGGTGGGTGGCGTCCTCATAGGCGATATTCTCTCGTACCATGTGATATCCCGTATAGGGTGCGACAACCGCGCTTGCTGGCCGATCAGCGATGAGCTCAAGAAATCGAGCGGCAGTGTACGCCCCATCACGGGCGGTCCGAAACGGCGGAAATATGATCCCACCATTCCCCTCGCCGGCGATCGGAACCGTCACATCGGTAGCTCGAAGCTCAGCGATACGCTCGGCGAGGTAGGTTGCCCCGATGGGTGTCAACTCAATGGTGGCGCCAGTCCCCTCGACGGCGTCAACGACACGCTGTGACACGTTGACCGCTGATACCATTGTGTCGCCACTGGTGAGTTCCCCGGCTGCTAGTGCTGCGAGTGACGCACTGCCGTTGATCGGTGAGCCAGTCTCATCAACGAACACCGCACGATCCGCGTCGCCGTCGTGTGCAATCCCAACATCGGCATCGACGGCCTTGACCAGCCGACATAGGTCCTCAAGATGCTCTGGTACCGGCTCAGGATCACGCGCGGGGAAACGTCCGTTGGCGTCCGCGTTGACCATGTGCACCTCACAGCCGAGTCGCCGGAGTAGTGGCGGGGTCGTGAAACACCCGGCCCCGTGTGCCGGGTCAAGGGCAACTGTCAACTCTGCGGCTTGAATCGCCGCCCGATCGACCGCCTCAAGAACACTCCCGATATACGCCTCGCGACGGTCATTAACCGACCGTTGTGTCCCGACGGTGTCCCACGAGGCGGTCGGTGTTGGCCCATCGATTACTGCCGCTTCGATCTGCTCTAATGTGTCGATGCCGAGTCCAACGCCGTCGGCGCCGACGAGTTTGATCCCGTTGAACTCCGGCGGATTATGTGATGCCGTCACGATTACTGCCGGCATACCGTTGGTGGCGGCGTGGTGATGTGCTGCCGGTGTCGGGACCACACCGAGTCGATCAACATCGACCCCGACGCTC